>JASFIT010000010.1:0-26694 GCA_050122535.1 Desulfobacteraceae bacterium
TTGTCGAGGCATTTCCGAAATTATCATGCTTTAAGTGGGCCGACCCAAATTAAACTGCTCATTTTAATCCAACCAGCCAGAGATGAATTCCAGAAGTTCTTCAGGGGGTCTAATCCAGACATCAGCGGCTGTCGGCCGCAGCTCTTTTCGTACCAACACACCCATTCCTTTTCCCTTGATGGCTCTAAATGCGTCCTCATCCGTCAGGTCATCTCCCAGGTAAGCCACAACGGCATCATTTTCCAGTTCTTCAAGAATCATTCTGACCGCATCTCCCTTGTCTCGCGCAGGCACACGAAGTTCTAGTCCTCCATCAAACTCTTTCAAACTCAGCCCTGAGATCTCTGCAATAATCGACCATTTTGGCTCCACCTGTTTTCTGATCTCATTGATTCTGGTCCCACGTAAGCCTCTCCAGTGGATGGCAAGACATCCTGGCTTTTCCTCGCAGCGCTCCTCCAGTCCAACCTCTTGAATCCACTCGTCAGCCTTTACCAGCCCATCCAAGGCGTCTTCGTCCATTGGGACGATTTCATAAGACCCATCTATTTTCAGCCGTTCTATGCCATGGGACCCCCAAATTTCCGGTCGTCCCTTTAGTCGTAAAAGAGGCATCAGATCTCTTATCCATCTCCCTGTGATGATAACCAGGCGCATATCAGGTGCTTTCATGATTCTATCGAGCGTTTCGGGGACACCCGGATACGGGCAAGCCTTGTCGGGCTCCACGTGGAAAGGGGCAAGAGTTCCGTCGTAGTCGAGAAGAAGTGCCTTCTGAGAGGCGTGGTTACGGCGCTTATAGAATCTTTCCAAATCTATTTCAGGGTCCAAAATTTTCATGGATGATTTTGTAGTCCCCCCGAGGGAGTTTATGAATGTCGAGACGAAGACTTTTGTCTGGCGGTCAATCCAATTCAATGCGCTCCTTCTCCCCATGTAGGAGCACGTATATAAGGGTGAGGTACTCCCTTAAATGCCTTGTAATAAGGAAGTTCTCGCGCACAAACTCCTTGGCCTTCAGGCCCATTTCCAACAATTTGTCCCTATTATGCAAAAGGTAGCGGATACGTAGCGCAGCTCCCTCCGGGGTGTTTACCAAGAAGCCCGTATGGTGATTCGTGATCTGGATGCGAATCCCCCCTGTGTCGCCCCCAATGACCGGTTTCTCTTTCCACATGGCTTCGGTCACAGTCAACCCGAAGCCCTCTCTAAGAGATTTTTGCAGTACGATATCGGAGGCTCGCTGCAAGGCATTAATGGTGCGATGTGCATCCCCGGGCAAGAGTAAGACTTTAATGTCAGGGTCATCCTCTGCTGCGGTGCGGACTTCGTGCACCACGGCCTCACCCTCTGGATCATCTGTAGCTCCTCCCCCTGCAAGTACAAGTTGTAAAAGAGGTATAAATTCTTTTGCCAGTTTATAGCTCTGGATGACTCCAGCAGGATCCTTAAATCTATCATAGCGGGAGACTTGAAGTATCACAGGCCGTTCAGGATCGATGTGAAAGCGGCTATAAAGCTGCCTAATTTCCAGGTCATCTAGTTCCATATTCTTTTCATGCAGAGGATCAATGCTCGGCGCTATCAGATAGATAGGATGCGGCAGCCGTTGGGCAAAAGCTGCAAGGGAGAAAATACTGGCATTGTACTGGGATACAAAATTTTTCAGGTATTTCCACACGGGTCTGAAGGGCCTGCTCGCATCAATATGACAGCGCCACACCCACTTCCCTTTGCGGTCTGGAAAATGATTAATCAATGCAGCGGGTTGGGGATCGTGCACGAGGACAACATCCGCATCCTGTAATCTGCCTCTTAAGAGCTCAGCCGTTTGAGCGTTAGTTTCTTCATACACCTTCAACTGGCTTTCAGGAATACTGACCTGATTTCCCTGTATGGCGTTATGGAAGTTTTTCGTGCACTGATAGAAAGTTGAGTTGCCTTCAATGACCTCCCAGGTGGTTTGAATGCCCAGTTCCTGCATAAGAGGAACCATCTTGTGCAATATTTCCGCTACGCCACCGCCGAGCCGCGTGGAATTTACATGCACCACATGCAGACCCTTTAGCGGTTGGGCGAGCTGGCGCAAGTGCTCCACCACATCCGCACCAGCAACTTCAGCGTATTGTTCAAGTATGCCTTTGTTCTGCATCGGCTTTACCTCTGGAAGTATGATTTGAAGACCTGGGAGAGGTCATCGCGCAATTCCATCAAAGGCGAAAAATAGGGATCAACGCAATCGATAGCACTGCACAACTCTTTGTGTTTGTTTCCAAAATTCAGCAACCAGTTTTGAAAATCGTCAAGTGAATTCTGGTTTCTTCGTCGTCCATCTACGAAATGATAGAAAATACTTCCAACACACATTTTTGGTAGCATATACACAAATTCCTTTGGCTCCTTCACCAACATATGCGTATTGAGAACAACCATCTGAGAGCGAATAAATTCAAATTGATCATCTGGCTTAGACCAGGTGAGGTATTCTGTCTCGTCCAGGTATTCCTCAATCGTTTCAATTAACTCATCCCTGAGGTCTTCGAGTGTTTCAAGTTTTACAGGATCTATGACTGCCAGGCGCTCCGCAAGGATCTTGTTGTGAAGACTATGAGCGACCCAGATTGCAAAATCATTATGATACTCTGGGTCATCAAAGCGAGGCCTCAGTAACCCACCCCAAAAATGGTAATAGATGCTGTTGGAAACTATATTGCGCAAATGCTCTCTCAATTCCCGTAAATTCTGGGCCCTTTTTCCAGTTGCAATAGCTATTAATGCACAATCCTTTATGAGAAAAGGAGCTATTTCTGACATTTTTGCCATTATACATTTCCCCTCGAGTTAAAACCTAAGCTGCTAGTACACTTAGCTGCTGTAGTCGCAATGAGTGTGAACATAGTGAGTCGGATGCCTAGATTATCTGTTAGGCCTCTATGGCCAAAATTATGCATTTTCACTAAAAGACCGCTTCGTCTAATCTACCAATCCTTAAAAGGATGTGGAATGCCGATACGCTCAGCCTCTTCGTTCAAAATGTCCTTCAAGAAGGGCTCATCATGTCTTAAAGGATATTCCTTTCCGTTGATAAAAATCGTTGGTGTAGCGTCTACTCCTGCTCTGACACCCTCTATTTTGTCTTGTTCTATCTCCTCTAGAAGGCTCTTGTCATAAAGGTCTTTTTTAAACTTTTTCATATCAAGGCCTAATTGGCTCCTGAGAAGGAGCTTCACTTGTATCCCTTAATCTGACTCGTAAATTGTTTTGTAGCGAAGCGGATAGGCATCTGGATAGTCAGGTATGGGAACGAGAAGCTGATTTTTGACGCTCAGCCAGTAATAGTCAGGCTGCAAATTTCGAAGTTCTTTGTGTTGGGGTGGCTTCGCAATTTCGGCATTTATATAAACCACTTGGAAAATACACACCCCATAGTCTTCTTGTTTGTCCACCAAGAACTGCTTTTCGAAAACCTCTGGATTCACGCCGATTCTGTCGGACATTCGCGCAATGTCTGGAGCCGTGACTTTAAGGAGAACGAACTTGGTGACGCCCTGCTCGCTAATTCGAGTGAGGGAGCGTGCCTCGGAACTAGAGACATAGACCGTTGAGATGAAATCCATTTTGTCTAAAAACTGGCTTGCCACGACTGCTGCAGTCCGTCGTCCTCCAACGGTATGGTGAAATCCATATTTTTCAAAAAGTTTCTGCTGAAGGGCCTGTGCATAGTCATCTCCGTTTTCGTATAGGCTCTTAGATATATAACGGAGTTGCTTGGCCATGGCCTCGGTGGCTTCATCGATGGGCCAGTCAATCTTCACATGAAAATGGGAGAGCACATATCGGTTCTTCCTTTTTACAGATGGATCTTGCTGTATGAGGAGGGCATAATCCACGGGCAACAATCCCAGAAGCAGAGGCTCGAATTTGGGGTTATCAAAGAATCGAAGATTTTTGACGTAGTCGATTGATAACTTAATGTCGGCTATTTCATTGATAGCCGCCTTGGTGGTCTTGTTGCTTTCAAAGAACCGAAAGCATTTCCTGTGCTCACGGGCAAGTGTGCCCTCACAAAAGATTACAAGAAAGCTGTTCTGTTTTGAGAACTCCCTTTGACTTACCCTAGCTCGGGGCTTTAGTTCCCGTTTTTCTACAAAAGGATAAGGTTCGCTCGCCCGGCGAAATCTCCAATATGAATCGATCAGCGCATACTTGATGAGATATATGTCCAGCTGATCGCGCAGAACGCCATAGAGAGCGCGTCGTAACCTGTTGCGTCTGCTTAACTCGTGTTTTTGAAATCTGATTGCCATTAGGGACCTATTCCGCAAGTGCCGTTGGATATGGTTTTCTGCTAATTGCCATCATCTTCACTAATAGCCTGGGGCATCAATACCTTTCAAAGTTTGTAGTTAGTCTATCCAATTGCATTCTTGTATGTACGCGTTTTTCACTATAAAAAAAATGGAATGTTGATGGGTCTATACCCAAATAAATGACCTCTCCGGGTTTCAAAATAGCGCTCTTAGGCGCTCTTACCGTAAAGCTCGTGGATCCCATCCGAGAATAGACGTATTTTTCAGCACCGACGTTGGTTATCATCTCCACCACGCCTTTCAGAGCACTATCAGGTCGGTGGACTACCCGGATATCCTCTGGACGTATGCCTATCTCTAAGTCACTGTGCTCAAAATTCCAATCCATATCGCCCAGGTTAAGACAGAAATCTTTAGTCTGAAAAGCTAACCGTCCTTCGAATCTGGTTAGCCTTCCACTGAAGAGATTTATAACTGGAGATCCAATAAAAGAGGCCACAAAGGTATCTGCAGGTTGATCATATATGAATTCGGGTCGATCGATCTGATGTACCTCTCCTTCTCGCATGACAACCACCTTGTCACCAAGGCTCATAGCTTCCACTTGATCGTGTGTTACATAGACTATGGTAGCTTTAATTTGTTGATGTAAACTTTTTAGTTCTAAACGGACGTTGACCCGCAAACGTGCATCTAGATTACTTAGAGGTTCATCTAGAAGAAATAACTTTGGACGACGAACGAGGGCCCTACCCATAGCCACCCGCTGTTGCTGTCCGCCTGAGAGTTCCTTGGGCTTTCTGTTTAGGAGCTTTTCAATGCCCAAAATTTCAGCTGTCTCTATGATTCTCTTCTCGATACTGTTTTTAGAAACACCTCGCATCCGAAGGCCGAAGCCCAGATTCTGGGCTACAGACATATGGGGATATAGCGCATAATTCTGGAAGACCATGGCCACATCACGCTCTCTCGGGCTGAGTTGGTCAACAGCTCGGCCGTCAATGAAAACTTTCCCTTGATCCTGCTGAGTCAGTCCAGCCACAATTTGCAATAATGTGCTCTTTCCACATCCGGAAGGCCCCAATAGCACACAGAACTCGCCCTCATTCACGTGTAAATTTATCCCGGAAAGAGCGACCACGTCTCCAAATCGTTTGCTAATGTTTTTAAGTCTCAGTGATCCCATTTGTTATCCCTTGATCGCACCGGCGGACAATCCGGTGACAATTCGGCGTTGAAAAAGCAGAACCATTACAACCAATGGCGCCGTGGTAATAAGAGAGGCCGCCGCTATCTCTCCCCATGGGACTGTATGCTCCCCCTGAAAGAGCGCAATTCCCACAGGCATGGTTTGTCGTACCGGATCCGTCATTATCAAAAGTGCTAGAAAAAATTCATTCCAAGCATAGATAAAAGACAGGATAGAGGCAGTAAAGAGTCCCGGAGCCGAAATGGGCAAAATCACGCGCATCAATGTCCCAAGCCTTGTGCAGCCGTCCACTAGGGCCGCAGCCTCAAGCTCCTGAGGGATCTCTTGGAAAAAAAGCGTCAAGATCCAGACAGCTAGGGGAAGCGTCAGAGCCACATAGGGCAGCACAAGTCCGTGATAGGTGTTGAGCCATCCCATGAGTTGCAAAAAACGCCAGATAGGCCCAGCAATGGCAATCTGCGGAAACATGGCGCATGCTAAGATCCCCATGAGAATAAGGTGTGACCATCTCTTAGGTAATCTGGCGAGGCCATATCCACTTAGGGCCCCCAAAGAGATCGTTACCAAGGTTGTGGAGCCCGCAACAATGACAGAATTCACGAGATAGTGTGCGATGCCATAGTCTCTTATGGCAGAGCGAAAAAATTCAAACGAAAACGCAGGCCACCACTGGGGTGGGATGGCAGTCACCTGGGTTTGGCTCTTGAATGACGACGAGACAAACCACAAGAAAGGAACCAGAGAAAAGGCGGCAGCCAAGAGAATGCCGAATATAAATATGGCCTTTTTCATGAATCTTTTCCTCACACGGTAGCCTCCAACAAGCGCTTGCCAACTGACCGTACATATATAATTGCGAGCATCAAAATCATGACAAAGATGGTGACAGATATGGCTGAGCCGTATCCCATCCATCCTTCCACAAACATTTTCTTATATCCATAGAGTTGAAGCACATTGGTTGCATCCGCTGGCCCTCCCTGTGTCATTACAAAGGCCAAATCGAATACCCGGAAGGCATCTATAGTGCGGAAAAGCAGGGCCACAAGTAATGCAGGCCGAACAAGGGGCCAGGTAATGTGCCAAAATCTTCGCCAAAGACCTGCACCATCTACCTTGGCAGCCCTATATAGTTCTCCCGGGATAATTTGAAGACCCGCCAAGATCAATAGAGCAGCGAAGGATGAGGTCTTCCAGATGTCCGCAATGATTATGGCGACGAGTGCACCGCCAGGAAGAGCCAACCATGGAACATAATGGGATGTTTCAGCTCCAAAAAATGCATAATTGATCATTCCGTAGGCGTCGTTGAACAAAAATCGCCACATCTGTGCCGAAACTACTGTTGGGATAGCCCAAGGTATCAACACACAAGCACGTAACATACCTCGACCCGGAAACCGATGGTTGATCAGAAGGGCGATTAAAAGACCGATCAGGAGTTCGAAAAATGTGGTAGTCGTGACAAAGATGACCGTAATCCAAAATGAATGGTGTGCAACCGGATCTCTGATTAATTCCTGGTAGTTCTCCAAACCCACGAAAGGGTTTTTGAGCTGTGGCAACCCAATGATGATCCGATACAAGCTCAGAAAAACTGATCGGGCGATGGGTGCTGCAATGAAGAACAGAAGCACCAGTATTACTGGAACGAGGAGAGCCAGGTATAGTTTTTGATCCCTCAGAGTCATTACTTGATCATAGCTCCTAGCTTGAAGAGCTTCTCAATTCTTTCTGATGAGCTCTTCGCGAGCTTTGAAAGATCGGACTCTTTATCCACAATGGAATGGCTGAAAAAGCGCTGAAGTTCCTGACTAATCATGGGGTAGACAGGAGAAAGTGGTCTAGGTTTTGCCCTCTCGAAAGCGGGTAAAAATGCCTTTAAGTGAGGCATCCTTTCCAGAACAGTGGAATCCTGATATACCGACCTACGTGTTGGGGCAAGACTCGCTTTTAAAGCTAGCGTCTTCTGGCTCTGGTGGGACGTCATAAATTGGATGAATCGCCACGCCTCCTCCTGGTACCTGGACAATCGGTTGATGCCCAATTGCCAACCCCCAAGGGTAGAGGCAGAAACATGACCATGGAAAGCGGGCAAGCTTCCAACGCCTATTTTGCCTGCAATTTTGGATTTGTGAGGGTTGTTTGCTATTGACCAGGCATATGGCCAGTTGCGATGGAAAATGGCCCTTCCCTGGATGAAAAGGTCCAGGGATTCAGGTTCCTCATAATTTATAACGCCCTTTGGTGCAGCCTTTCCGATAATCTCATCACGCACGAAGGCAATCGCTTCCAGAGCAGGTGGGTCATCAAAAATAGGATGACCGGTTTCTGAATTGACGACCCCTCCACCATTAGACCATATAAACTCTAGCATATCACAGACTAGACCTTCATACTGCTTGAACTGAGCCGAATAGACATGGAGTCCTGGGTCATTTTCCCTTTTAAGAATGAACTCTCCTTGTTTAATCATTTCTTGCCAGGTTCGGGGTGGTTCCAAGTCATATTTCTGTAGGAGGTCTTTCCGGTAATAGAAAAGTCCTGCTCCAAGAAAACAGGGAACCCCATAAACTCTTCCTCTATACGTATTTGCAGCGATTGGCCCGGAAAGAAACTTGTCCTGTTCTTCTACTGTAAATCCGGAAGAAAGGTCCATGACCCAACCGGCATTGGCAAATTCAGGGGGCCAAATGACGTCCATAAAGAAAACATCCACATTAATGTCCCTGTTTTTGAGACGTTGTGTGACGATGGCGTGGTATTCCGTAGATGAATGCGGACCCACTTGGAGTTTGACGCGGACTGTTGGGTTTTCCCGGTGGAACTTTTGAATCAAGCCTCTCCAGACCTCTGGTTGGTTTGGCTTCCAGGTGAGGAAGACGAGCCTCGTCGATTCTTCCGCTGAACAAAAGGGAGCTCCAAAACCGCTCAGGCCTATGACCCCATAAATGATAAGTATAATGCTCAAAATTTTCATTTTTGCCTTTTCCTTTAGGAATGTAATTAGCTCGCTCTTGCAAACCTCTTGTTCTCTGTTGTTGATTTCATAAAATCTTCTTTATGACGATTTACCACTTCACGGTAAAGGAGCGGCCTTCTGTAGGGATATATCTGCTCTTCGTTTCTCCATTTTTGGACTTTCCTGGTGTCAATATCAGCCTCGAGAATTGTCTCTTCCGAGCCGGCTTTTGCTAAAGTCTCACCCATAGGGCCGAAAACCGCGCTATGACCAGAAAAAAAGGGGCCTGGCCTGTTGGCATATACCACATAAACCTGGTTATAAATGGCCGCACCTATGAAGCGCCGCCACATATAGTCCACAGGGAACGTCTTTGGAACGGCCGAAATATTGACAATCACATCAGCGCCTTTAAGCGCAAGAACCCTCCATACTTCAGAGAAGGCACCATCGAAACAGATATTGATGCCGATTTTCCCAAAAGGGGAATCAAAAACCATAAGTTTTCTACCAGCAACAAAATTTTCGGTCCAGTGAACATGCGTTTTGGTGTAGCTTTGGATCTGATCTTTATCTATATAAGTAGCCATATTGTAGTATCTTTCTCCCCATCGCTTTAATTCACCGACAATGACCCTGGCCTTTATATCCCTCACAAATTGATAGACATCTTCAGAGACAGCCTTGTACACAATTTTCATCCTTCTGTATAAAAATCCCTCGGGTTTCTCGAAGGAAGGATGTCCATGCAAGATCAGTTCGGGCAAAACAATCAGGTCATACTTTCTATAGGTGCTGATAATATTTTTGATTTTTTCCACATGGCCTTGAATGTTCTCCGAGTTATAGTTTATTTGCGCTATGCAGAGCTTCTTTATCCTCTTTATTTTTCCCTCCATGCTGTTTGAGCCCTTTCCCCTCAGTAACAGAAGAGTGACTAAGACTGCACCATTTACACAAAAAATCAATCCATCATCTCATTTAAAAAACAATTGAGCGGGTGAATGAGGTTTTTACCTAAGAAGCAAGATATGGAGGAATATAATTTTTCTGTATCTCTTTTTCTATCTGCTGTAGATAGAAGCGGGGGGCATCATCACCATATTCGTCATCTCCATAACGGTATAGGCTACCCTTATCTCTCATGAGATTTTCATTCACAAGATCAGAATCAATGTTCCGAGTATGATTATTGGCAATTTTCCTAATGATTTCGTGAATTCCTGAACCGGATTGTGCAGGATCTTTCGCCCGGAACGCAAGATACGGTGGAACGCCCAATTCAACCGACGCTTGTCTGTGAACTCTTTTTCTTAAGTCATCCTTTTTTCCTTCAAGTTTTAATCTTGGAGATATTCGCATTGCCGTTTGAATCACATCCCTATCGAGGTAGGGAGCCCTAAGTTCGATGGAATGAGCCATTGTTAGCTTGTCTTCCCTTTCAAGGGTATCGGTATATAATAAATTAAGATCCTCCCAGAGCTTTTCATGGAGACGCAAATACCCCGACTCATCAATGACATTGTTGTACCATGGATAACCGGCAAATAGTTCGTCTGCTGCCTGTCCTGTAAACATGACCCTTATATTATCTTCTCCTGCCAACTTGGCTGCCAGATACATTGGGATAGCCACTTCGACTTGAAGGAGACCGCTCTCTTCCACGTTTCGAATGATTTCAGGAAGCATCTCTTCAACTATATCTTCGTCTATGATGGTCGTTTTGAGTTCGAGTCCCAAATCTGTGGCGACGGAACGCGCAGCCACAATATCTCCGGAATCCTCTGTACCAGTGCAGTAGCAAATGATGTTTTTTCCCTCGCGTTGCAGAAGCTTCGAAATCAGCACGGAATCGATACCTCCTGAGAATATGACGCCGATACGAGATTCTTTCAGTCCTGTCAGCCTTTTTTTCACAGCCGTGATCAAGATATCTTTGTAAATCTCAACAGCCTCCCTGAAATCAACGATATCGATCTGTGGTAGTTGAAGGTGGAATCCATCATGAACCTCGCTCCCCGATTTATCTATATTTAGCATGTCACCCGGACCTAACCTTACAGGGTCATCTTTCCCATTCCAGAGGGCTTTTTTCTCGGAAGCAAAATAAGTGGTACCATTGTTATTTATGTAATAAAGGGGTTTTTTCCCTATAGGATCTCTGGCCACCACAAGAGACTTGCCATCCGTAACAGCAATAGCATACATGCCATCAAGAAGCCCGATAAGCTTCTCCATCGCATCCAGTAGATTCCCGCGGTACGTCTCTTCTAATAAATGAATGATCACTTCGCTGTCACTGGTCGTTTTTATTTCATGTTGCTGATAGAGCAGGGTTTTCAATTTCTGATAATTATATATTTCGCCATTGTGAATCAGAACCAGTTTCCCATCACAAGAAGTGTAGGGCTGCGTGGTTTTTTCATTCCCAACAATTCTCAGTCTGGAATGGCCTAGGGCGATGTGACTTTCATTAAAAAGTTCCTTCCTGAGTTCTTCAATTCTATCGACCCTCAGCAACTTTCCATCAAGATAAACGCCGTGCGTATCTGGCCCTCTGTGCGCCATCTTTTTTAACATGTCATAGATATCCATTGACCTGATTCTACCATTTTGGCTAAAGTGCCCGCATATTGTACACATCAAGAAAAATCTCCTTTCTTTTTTATTCCTTCAATTACGTCAATGATTTAATCCCTGACCCTCGGGATTTTTTCCTCTAATGATGTCATTAAGATAGGTCGCTCCCTTTATCTCTCTCAGTATGTTTTCAAAGACCGGCCGGTTTTCAGGATGGGTGAATTCCGAAGCTAAAGCCGGAATGATAAGAACAGGCTTCTTCCAGCGTGAGAATTGGATCAACTGATCTAAAATATTTGTATTATCTGATAGCTGAAAGAAATTAGTTATTTTAGTGCTCTTTTGGGAGTAGTCAGACATGGAAATCACCTCCGATTATAGAACTGATTTTTTTAACAACTACTTGTCTGCGTTAAACTGTCATGAAATCTGTCTCAATATCATAGGCTGATACAAGGGAATAGGTAAATGAGGGGAATCATGTATTTTTAGGGGATAAATAATGTATACTCTAGTGGAAGCCGTTCACCTTGCCAAGGCATGCAGGATACGCGGAATTGATAGCAGGAAATCCTTTTTAGCAAAGAAGAACCCCTTTTACAGTCCCCACTATCCAGGCTTATGATACATATACATGAACAAAGCTACAGGAATACGTTAGAGATCTTACTCCCTTTAACTATAAGAAAATATACAGAATTACAGGAATTAATTCATAATTAATCGTAAACCTGAAAAGCTCTATGGAACAAAATGAAAAAATGGGAAAAAGATATCCAGATCAGTTTTGAGAAAGGAGATTATTATGAGGATAGCGGTTAGTTCAAAAGAAAAAGGCCTAGATTCAGATACAGACCGGCTTTTTAGCCGCTGTGTCCATTTTACTGTCATGGATACAGATGATATAAGTTTATAGACCTTTGATAACGAGAATAGGGTCCTGCGAGAACAGGCAAGGATTCAATCGCCCAGGTTTTTGGCTTCCAAAGGGAGCGATGTTGTTATAAGCCGGGACGCGGCCCCGATGCCATGAGGGAACTCCCCGCAGCGGGCGTTGAGGCGTTTATTGCCCAAACGGGGAATGGTAAAACAGCACATTTTCAAGAGCCTGAGAGCAAGACAATGAGTTGATGTGAACGTAGACCAATAGAGATTAACCAAAATATTGCATTTTTTGTACTTCAATGTGGTTCGGCGTGCCATCCGACTTTGTTGGCTTCGGTAAAACAACAATAAAAAGGGATCCTTGGCCTAATTCACTTTCGACATGGATTCGCCCTCCATGACCTTCCACAATCTCCTTTGCCGCTGCTAAGCCCACACCGGAGCCTTCTTCTTTTCTTGTGCCTCTGCCTCGATGAAAGGGATCAAAGATGTAGGGAAGATCTCTAGAGTCAATACCGCTTCCCTGATCTTTTATCTTGACAATGATTTCCCGATCAGTCTCTTGGGTGGCGACGGTAATCTCCCCTTTTTCTCTTGAAAACTTAAAAGCATTATCCAGGAGATTGGTAAAGACCCTACGAAGCCTCTCTGCATCAGCCTCCATAATCGGTAATGCCTCATCCATTTCAAACTCCAAATTAATGCCATTTTGCCTAGCCTTCTCCTGATAGGCATCAATAAGCTCCATCAATACTTTATCCACTGATGTAGAGGCAAAGTTCAATCTTAGTTTACCGGTTTGCAACCGGGCAAACTCTAGGAAATCTTCGACTATAAATTCCAGATTTCCTGATTCTTTCTTGATGATCTCAAGGTATTTTTTCCTTTTTTCTTCACTGAGGCTGGTCGCCTTTTTTAGAAGCCGAAAGGCAAATCCTCCAATAATGCTAATGGAGGACTTCATGTCATGGGCAAACATGGAGATGAGATTATCCTTTTCCCGTTCCATGCTTTTTAGACGGGAAATATCATGAAATGCCTCTACGCCACCAATAGGGTATCCTTCATCGTCGAATAAGCCGGCAGTATTCATCCTGACAGAAATGAGATCCCCCTGTTTATTATAAATAGTGGTCTCGACTTCATTTATGGGCTTTTCGCGTTTGAGCACAGCTTTCAGGGGGCAATTGACCTCACACATTCCCCCCTTCAGGATTTCATGGCAAAAATGACCTATCGCCTCTTTTTCTGAATACCCGGTGACTTTTTCGGCCCAGGGATTAAATCCAGTGATCTTAAAATCAGCATTCACCGCAAGAACAGCTACCGGAAGGCTATCAATGATAAACTTGTAGAAAGTTAACTCACCAGTGTCGCTGTTATCTTTTGTACCAAAATCTAAATCTTTATCCGTATCATCCATAGAATCGCCCTATTTATTTTCATCTGACGATAAATGTCTTCATCCTGTTATTTTGTGTCTGTTATACTCCACGTTCTTTTTACAACTGGAAGACTTTTTGCTGGCAATGATAACTTGATTCTTGCCCTTTCTTTTTGCTGAGTAAAGCGCCTTATCGGCTGCCCTGACCAGGCGTTCAGCAGAGGCAGCATGCCGTGGGCAATTCGCAACACCAAGGCTTATTGTGATTGATATATCATTCTTAAACTCTTCGTACACCAAAATGCGCATCCTTTCAGCAAGCTTATAAGCTGAATTCATCTCCGTTTCGGGAAGAATAATTGCAAGCTCCTCTCCTCCGTATCGGGCAGCAATATCCGTATCCCTAGCGTTCGAGTTGAATATCGCTCCAATCAGCCGTAAGACTTCGTCACCCCTTTGGTGTCCGTATCTGTCATTGGTTTTTTTGAAATCGTCTATATCGCCCATTATGAGTGAAACGGGGCGCTCATATCTTTTGCACTCACCAACGTACTTATCCAGCAGTACATCAAAAACACCGCGCAAGTATAGTCCTGTCAGTTCATCGGTGAGAGCCGTTTCCGCCATCCTGTCAACATCACTTGTTTCTAATACCTTCGGTTCAGACAAGTCATTCAAGATGTTGCTCATGTAGTCAAGCGTAGCCACTGAGATACCCACATCCCTGCCCAGTTTACTATTCAAATCTTGTCTGTGTTTAACAATTCTCTCCCAGAGTCTCTTAGCCTCTAACGGGTTGTAGGCCTTCTGTGTGACGGTCCATATCACTTTTGCGTAGAAGTCTTTCCCTAGCTTCTTTCTAGCTTGTTCTATTCGCTCTTTTACTTTTGGAGAAACATGCGGGGACCCTTTTGAAAGGGCCTCGACAAAATCCATGTCAATGACGGATTTCTGTTCGAACTCGAGGAATTGCTCTGTCATCCCTTTTTGACCTTGTTGGTTATTATTCATGTTTTCAAGCCCCATTTTGGAAATTGCTTTAGCACCTACCAGTGCTATGAAAACTTCTGGCCTTCCACGTTGAAAGTCTCACCTAAGATGAGGTCCACACCCAAGCTCTTCAAAAGAGCCGAAATCTTATTTTCTATTCAACAACTCTTTAAGACCTAAGCTTCGCTACACCATTAGCCAAGCTGATAGATTTTTGAAATTACTAAAGAGATACTTCAAGGGGGAGCCGGATACGAAAGCGTGTACCCATACCCTCCTCGCTCCTGAGTTCCACCTGACCGGAGTGTTCGCTTATGACGAAATGGACGAAGGTGAGGCCCATACCCGCCCCCTCCCCTTTACTTGTGTAAAAGGGATCGAAAACCTTGTTAATCTCTTTGTCGGATATGCCTCTTCCCGAATCAGTCACCTGAATAATTGCTTCCTCGCCTTCCCTGTAGCTGGCCAACGTGATGAGTATGCCGTTAGCCGATGCCTCGCAAGCGTTGGTCAACAGGTGCACTAGACATCGTGCGAGTAAATCCGGATCCACACGGCACATTAGAGGGTCGCTACTTAGCGAGCGTTTCACCATAATACGGGGTTTATCCCGGCACTGGGAAAGAAAATCATCCGCCACCCCCTCAACCAATCGGTTTATGTCTTCGGTTCGAAAAGAGATCCGATTTATGGAGAAAAAACGTTTGAATTCCTTAACAAGGCTTTCAAGACGAGAAGCCTCTGAAATAACGATCTCAGACCACTGGTGTTTGGGGTCATCTTCAGGTAATTCCTCACGAATCCGGCGTGACAGAGCGCCGATAACAGTTACGGGATTACGGATGGTGTGTGCCACGCTCATAACTATTTCCGCTAGAGAGCTAAGCTTTTCGGATCGAATGAGGTGGGTTTCTGACCGTTTTAATTCCGCACGCGTGATCTCCATCTGTTTGTGGAGCTGATTATAGAGATGCGATTTCTCAATGGCCAGTGAGGCAAGGCTGGCCCAGAGGCAGAACAACTCGGAATTCAAATTGTCTGGATCGTGGCTTACACCGTACACACATATCAGACCACTTATTCTCTGCTGGACCACCAGCGGAGAAATCCATAACTTCTTCAAGGCCTGCTGTTGCTTGGAGTTGAGCTTGAGGTACTCGGAATCATCAACTAGTTCAGTAAACATCATTGTCTGCCCAATCTCAGCCGGGCATTCCATCAATCTCTGGATATTTAAGGTAGCCTCAAGATTGAGGTCAATGGGAAGAACGCCATACGTAGAGACGGAATAAAAGTGCTCCTCATTTTCATTCAGTAAGAAAATAGAGGCATAGGATACCTCAGGCATAGAGGTCATAAGACGTATGATGGCTTGTAGTAATTGTTCGAGATCCTCATCATACACTGCTATCCGCTCGATTACAAAGGTAAAGGCATAAAGCATGTCTAGAAGCTGAGGGGTTGATTTGGTTGTCTCCATGATATGTTATGAATATCCTTGTTTGATAAACGTAAAGTTATATGAAACACATAGAATAC
Organism: Desulfobacteraceae bacterium; assembly: GCA_050122535.1. Taxonomy (GTDB): domain Bacteria; phylum Desulfobacterota; class DSM-4660; order Desulfatiglandales; family HGW-15; genus JASFEQ01. Next base: position 15,861 of record JASFIT010000010.1, read on the forward strand.
AGATCACTTAAAGCTTGCAGACTGCAGACTCGATGGCCTTGTTCAATTCGTCCCAACAAGTCTCAATTCCCTCTTCCAAATCCTAATAGGCGCTATCCTCTGCATTGCGCCGCTCTTTGACTTACTCCTTGCTCAATAGAACTGCTCCGACGCCGGCGAGCAGTTCCTTTCTTATCTCTTCTAACATATCATCCCATCTGCTAACTAAAAATTTATGGCACATACTAAGTGCATATTGAATGCCTGAATCATTTACCTAGTCCCTTTGATCAAGAGTGATCGGAATCGAACCGCAGGAGGTCATCAATCTCTTCATTTGAAAGGGTTTCATGTTCTAGGAGGTTTTAGGCTACTGCGTCCAGCTTTTCACCATTGGCCGTGAGGAGTTCCTCGGCTTCCCTTCTCATATTCTGGGTTATTCTTCGAACTTCCTCATCAATAATCCGCGCTGTCTCTTCACTGAAGTCTTTCTGTTCCGCGATTTCGCGCCCCAAGAACGGGTGTTGTTTGCCCTGGCGAAAGGTGACCGGCCCAACTTTTTCGCTCATGCCCCACTGGCAGACCATACGTCTAGCCAGAGGCTACCTGCGCATTTATGTTCCCGATTTCGGAATTAGAGCTCTTCCAACTTGGACAAACATGACTTTCGCTTACCTTTTTCTAAACGGAGTCCATATAGGTGCGGCGAAAAAAGAACTATCCTTTTGGATCGACGGTATCTATGTTTTTGCTGTCATCCGGCTGATGCCAAGAATCATAGTTGACCTTTATTTCAAACTCACGCGTCGAATCATAGTCCGAATCGGGTCCAAAACTCGCTAAGATGAGCTGAAAAGTGTAATCATCCAATTCCAAGTCGTGCCAGCCTAGTGATTTCATCTGGACGTTTAGTTCCTCCAGGGTTATGAAGGGATCAACTGCAATGGTGTTGAGCGCATTCCTAATATAACCAGGAACGACATCGATTTGCATCCCTTTGTCTATTAATCGGTCTATCAAAGCCCTTATGACTTGATCCATTTCACCCTCCTAAACTTGACTTCCAAAACATCCCTTATCTCCTTTCAGCATGGAGAAAGCCAGGGATAAGGAAGCATTATTTTCATTTCGTCAAATAATATAAGATTCTATTTACTTATTAGAGAATTATTAAAACATTGACGTATATCCGAGTAAATAGGGGGAATCCTGTATTTTTGATCGAGAAGAGGTGTATAATCCGTTTTGTAAGATACTTCAGGTATAAGGAAAGGGAGATGTTTTAGCGCGCGAGGTTTTCGAGAAAGGCGTTACTAATAGTGTTCTTAAGAAAAATCCTAACCTTTTTGTAAACGCTAAATCAATACTTATCACATTTTCTGTAGATCCTTTTCAGAAGCCATAAACAGTGGACTCCGAAGCAATTTCTGTGGCAGGGAACACTTTCTGGGCTTTGTTAAGAATAAGCAGGAGAGCTTCATCTGTACGGTCTGGATCATGATGCATAAGATAGAGCCGTTTGACATTTGCTAAACTGGCTGTGAGAGCGGCTTCTTCCCAGGAGCTATGTCCATAACCTGCTTTTGATCCCCACTTTTCTTCAGGGGTGTACTGTGCATCATGAATCAGGACGGTTGCCCCCTTCACAGACTCCACTACAGACTCATCAAGGCCTTCGGCAGGATGTTCATGATCCGTGATGAAACAGAGGGATCCTTCGGGACTGTCGAACCGGTATCCAATCGCGCCGTTCGGATGTGATAAACGGACAGTGCGAAGAGTTGTCCCAGGGAGTATCTCCAGCTCCAGGTCCGGCCGAACTTCGACGAAAGTCACAAGTCCTTCAAGAGATTCCATATCCATGGGGAAATAGGGCGCCTCCATTTGTTCGCAAAGGAGCTCGTGGATCGAGAGCCCTTTCTTGGGTTCGCCATATATGTTAAATCGATTTTCGCTCCGAAGGGCAGGGGCGAAAAACGGAAGCCCTTGAATATGATCCCAATGATAGTGCGTCAAGAACACACTCCCCCTCCACTGCGACCGCTCCCTGGATTCCAGGTAGCGCCCTAGATGTCGGATCCCTGTCCCTGCATCAAAAATAAGAATGTAGTCTCCGCGCCGAAGACTCACACATGTCGTGTTCCCGCCTATCTTGGCAGTATCCGGTCCCGGCGCTGGCACCGAACCACGGACACCCCAAAATCTGAGTTCCATTTTCTGTCCTTTATTTCCGATTAGACCTTGACTGAAGTGCTTTCAGCTCTCCTCTACCTCAAAATCTGCTTTACCACCTTTTCAGCCTGACTGTACGCGTCATCCCTCTTTTCGACCAAAGATCGAATGATCTCATCAAACTCTCTGCCCTCAATCCGTTCGAGGCCCTTTTTCAACAGCATATTTTTCAGTTCATCGACAAACTTTTGTCGGATTCTATCTTCAATCACGTTGTCCATTTGCCCTTCTTCTAACAGAAATGAGCGGTGGTTCTCTATCTTTTCAATGAGTTCTGGAATGCCAATATCATGGATGGCCTGAGCCTTCAAGACAACCGGGCTCCATGACCCCTCTGATTTCGCATTGTTGAAAAGCATGTATTCAATCTCCCGGACTGTTTTGTCTGCACCCCCACGGTCAGCCTTATTTACAACGAAGATATCACCCACCTCGAGGATACCCGCTTTGATTGCCTGGATATCGTCTCCCATACCTGGCACTAGGACCACAATAGTGGTATGGGCAGTGCGGACGATCTCTACCTCATCCTGGCCTACCCCCACGGTCTCGACGATCACCACTTCTTTTCCCAGGGCGTCGAGAACGTCTATGATGTTATTGGTGGACCGAGAAATTCCACCTAGATGTCCCCTGGTGGCTACACTCCGGATAAAGACACCTTCATCGGTGCTGTGTTTTTGCATACGGATTCTGTCACCCAGTATAGCGCCGCCCGTAAACGGACTGGTCGGGTCTACGGCTATGACACCCACGGTCTTTCTTTGTTCCCTGTAGGCCTTAAGCAGTTTGTCCACAAGGGTGCTCTTTCCAGTTCCAGAGGAGCCTGTTAACCCAATGATATGGGCATTTCCGGTATAAGGATATATCTCTCTCAATTCTTCTCGGGCTGACGGAATCTCGTCTTCAATGTCTCTCATAAGGCGGGCTGCTGAGCGGACATCCCCCTCAACAACCTTTTTGGCAAGACTCATAAAATACCATCTCCTCACTTACAGTTTCTGAGACTTATTTGGGGCGGTAATAAGTAGGGCCGTTTCTCACATTTAGACGGTTCCGCACCTTCAGTGCGCCGCCCTGGTAAGCATTGGCTGATGCAGCGGCATGTTCCGTCCAGCTGTACACAGTGCCCGTTAGTGTCACAACCCCATCCCTTACGGTCACTCTCACCTCGTCGCTATCAACAAAGGGGTCCCGCGAGAGCTCACTTTCTATGTCCTCCTTAATCTCCCAGTCACTCTTTTCTCCCCTGTCTGGAACGGTGTGTCCAACCACGACTCTGTTTTCAACCTCCACCACACCCTTTACACGTGAGGCAAGATCTTCCGCAGCCATCCTCTCAGAGAGCGAATCCACCGTACCGTAGAGATGGACCGTACCGTTGATGACCGAAACGGATATGTCATGCCGCTCCACAAATGTGTCTCTTGAAAAGGCATCCCATACCCGCCTTGCTATCTGGACGTCACTCGGTTGGATCTTGGGTCGGACCCGCATATAATTCTTTACCCGCCATACGCCTGCGGTATGCTTTGCATCCTCCTCAGCGGCTTTTTTGGCCTTTTGGTTGTCCACTACACCGCTCAGGGTGACCACCCCGTCCTTCACTTCCACTTCAGGGTTGAAGGAAAAAATCCGGGGGTCATAAAGAAGTGCATCTCTGACCGCCCTTTCGATTTCTTTGTCGAACCTGGAGACGTACCATCCTTCCCGACGCATTTTATCGCGCTCTCGCGAGTCCACGCTGAGTTCGGCATAGTCTACATAAGTTACTCCAGCCACCCAGGCATCTCCGTAAGCGCGCGATTTCTCGGCTGCGCTTCCCACTTTTCCACTCAGGGTCACCCTGCCGTTCTTCACGCTGACATTAATCAACGCATCGTCAACCCACACATCCCATGCCAAACGTCGTTTTATTTCGGCCTCAATTTGCCAGTCTTGCCTTTTTACCTTGTGCTGGACCTCAATCTCGTTCTTGATTCCTTTGACTCCCTTCACACTCTTCACCACTTTTTCGCAGAGGCGCGACTCCGCCCAGGAGTCCACGGTCCCGGTCAGTGTGACGATCCCGTCCTTTACCTCCGCTTCAATCTCATAAAGGTCCGTTGCGGGGTCATCCAGTATAGCCTGCCGTATGTCCCACGATATGTCCCCATCTTGCCGTTCCCCGGGTTTAACCACAATTCTGTTCACCACAGACTGCACGCCCTTAGTGGTCTCTGCAATTTCCGTCGCCCGCTCTTTAGCCAGGACGTTGTCTACTGATCCGGTCAGTGTGACGATCCCCTTATCTGTCCACACGTCGATGAGGTTTGGGGATACGCTCTGGTCGTTTATCAACTTTTTTTGAACCGCCAATGTTATGTCCCTATCCCTGCTCTCTCTCGCGTCAACCGGAGAAAAGAAAATCCCCAAAAAAGAGCCAGAGACAACCAGACCCAATAGAAAACGGCTTATTCTTTTTTGTTTGAGTTTTCTAGATATCGTTCCTCTAGTGATGCTCATGGTATGATCTATCCCTCCCTTTGGTTCGACCTTTTTGATCTAACTTAGCTTACTCATACTCGTGGGTGAATGGGTTTTAGCATTTGTTTAAGGCCACGGATTTGATGGGGGCGGGCGTTGGCCCGCCTCGCCTTTTGAGCCGTTATCAATCAACCCTTCACTTCGATCTTCTTAACTCTTTCTTCCTCTCCTTTCGGCATAATGATCTTTAGCACTCCATTCTTGAAGTGGGCTTCAACCTTTTCTTCGTCAACATTTACAGGTAATGAGATAGTCCGGGAGAAGCTACCGTAACTCCTCTCGATCTGGTGGAAGTTTTCCTCCTCTTCCCCTTGCACCTGCTTCCTTTCACCGCGAATGGTGAGTAGATTCCTTTTTAGGGAGATGTCCACATCTTTTGGTTCCATCCCTGGCATCTCCACCTGTATCACCAGACTATTGAAGGTCTCAGAGACATCCACCTGGGGCATCCACTCACTCGTTTTTCGAGGCCCACCAAAAGGCCAACCCTCGAAGAATCTATCAAGAAGATTGTCTATTTCTCTGCGTAGCCGTTCCATTTCACCGGATTTGCGCCAAGGTATCAAGTGATCCATATATTACACCTCCTCTCTCTATGGTTTTATTGAAATATCTGGCTTTTCATTTTATAGCTGATTTGACTCAGGTAAATAGGGTCTATCCTGTATATGTGATGGGGAAATACTGTATTTCCAGAGGATGACTGAAGTCCCGCAGCGGTCAAATTCACCTTGATTAGTTAAAATATTTTTTGTTATTACTTTTTTTTAAAAGTGGGTAATCTAGAATTGGGCTTTTTCTACTAGCTCGTTTATCTGTTATTTTCATCCACTTAGGATATATAGGATTAAAGGTTGTTTTCTTAAATTATACTAAAGGATACCTTAAAAAGCCGGATGTGGCTTTTAATCAGTTTACGCGGTAGAGAGAAATGAAAGATGAGCATAAAACAAAAAAGGAACTCATAAATGAATTGGAGCAAATGCGGCGGCGGATAACCAATTTTGAAACGTCAGAAATCGGGCGCAGCCAGACGGAAGAGGCGTTAAACGTGGTGTACGAGGCTTTGAACTCATCAGTGAATGGGGTTATTATAACGAATACTGAAGGGCTGATCATATATACTAATCCTGCCTTCCTTAGAATGTTCGGATATAGAAAAAAACCTGAAATATTAGGCAGGAATGCAGCCGATTTGTTCCTTGCTGAAGACGTTAGGAAATTTGCCGATGTCGAAGCCATTATTGATAAGACAAAAGGAGAAACTGAGGAGTTCATTGCTCAACATCAGGACGGGACAAAATTCCTTGTGGAGGTCTCTTCTTCAAATGTGACTGACACGGAGGGAAATATTATCGGCAGGATGGCTTCGTTCGTTGACATCACCGAACGCATAAGGGCAAAAACTGAATTGCAGGAGTCCGAGAAGCAGGTTCGGATGCTCTCTTCAAAGCTTATAGAAGCCGAGGAGAGAGAAAGAAACTTGATTGCTCGGGATCTCCATGACGTTATAGGATCAAGGTTAACAGCCATCAAATACGCCCTGGAGCAAGAACCTGACGAACCGGGCAAAAGCCCGACTCCGGAAGCAGTCTCCCTGGGAAAGATCGTCTCCATGGTTCAAGAGACCATCAAAGAGACCAAGAGAATTTATAGAAGTCTCAGGCCTCCGATCCTTGATGATCTCGGAATTCTTGCGACGATTACCTGGTTTAGCCGGCAATTTCAGGAGGTTTATTCGGATATAGTGATAGAGACCCGCTTAGAGATTCAAGAGGATGAAGTACCCGAATACTTGAAAATCGTCATATACAGGACCTTGCAGGAGGCCCTCAATAATGTGGCTAAACATAGCGGAGCCGGGTTGGTTCGTCTCTCTTTGACAAAAACCGACGGGAATCTAGTACTCTCTATCGAAGATGACGGCCGAGGATTCGATCTTATGGAAGTAACCTCTGAAGAAGCTCAGACAACCGGATTGGGGCTTTCCAGCATGAAAGAGCGTGTCGAGCTTTTCGGCGGGTCGTTCCAGATCCTGGCAGCCGAAGAAGAGGGAACGAGGATAGAGGCGTCATGGGCCTATAGGTGATTTGGTGACTAGACCTTTCTCAATGGCATAGGCTGTCAACGCGGAGGCCGTGTGAAGACCCACCTTCCTCATGATATTGCTCCTGTGTTTCTCAACGGTTTTCTCGCTAATGCAAAGATAATCGGCGATTTCTTTGTTTTTGTAACCTTCCCCAACCAGCTTTAGGACCTCTTTCTCACGCTGGGTAAGTTTATCCCATGATGTACTGGACTTTAGAGTTTTTGTTTCCTCCAAATATCCTTCTAAAACCCTGTCGGAAATCCCCGGACTAATATAACGCTTTCCAGACAAGACGCTTTCCACGGCCACAATTAACTCTAAACGGCTCGCATCTTTTAAACAATATCCGTCTGCACCAGAATGAAAGGCCTCCAGAACATATTCCTCGGATTCGTGAACGGTTAAGGCCAGAATTTTCGTCTCTGGAAACCGACCTTTGATCTCCTTAATAGCTGATATACCACTCATTTTAGGCATACTGAGGTCTAACAAAAGAAGATCCGGATTCAGCTTCTCAACGCATCGGATAGCGTTAAGGCCATCTTCTGCCTCCCCAACAACTTCAAAGTCCTCACTGGAAATTAACAGGGACTTTAATCCTTCCCTCAGTATTTTTTGGTCTTCAGCTATGACGATCTGCTTTTTTTCTTTCACAGTAGAACCCCAGCGCTTTCTTCCTCCTCACCTTACACCCCTCTGTGGAAGATGATGCTGCAAACCCAAGAATGGTCAATTGCACTTAAGAATAGGGGAAATTGTGGCCGAAAATACAGGATCTAACCTATATACTATACTGGAAGATCATAGTAAACATTTGATGGAAAAGGGTCGAATCGATTCCCACTTTGCCATGGGTCGGAGTGGCTTGCCCACGATTCATTTATCGAGCTAAGGGATTAAAATGCTTAGAAATGTGAAAGCATTAATCGTTGAAGATAATGCCAGCTTTCGGCGCATGTTAGAAAGGATCTTAATCTCAAAATTCCCATACATGAGAATCCAGGGAGGTCCAGACGGAAAACAAGCTTTTCAGAAACTCGATAGGCATCCGGCTGATCTCATCTTTATGGACATTCAACTACCTGGAGAAAATGGGCTTGTTCTCACCAAAAAAATTAAAAAAAAATATCCTAATGCAGTTATTATTATTCTAACGAACCATGACTTACCCGAATATCGCGATGCGGCGTTTAAAAATGGCGCAGAATATTTTCTTTCAAAGGAATCCACGAAAGCAGAGGAGATCTTAGGTTTGGTAGAGTCAATACTCGCTGGGAACAGTATGACTTAGGCCCTTTACGGTCTGTGAATTGGTTAAATAGCAAACGGAGAACCCGTTGATGGACTTGTTTTCAATGGATGACCTACAAATGTTAATCCAAAAACAAAAAGGGACATGCGTTTCAGTACTTATGCCCACACATCATACAGCAGCAGAAGGCCAGCAGCATCAAATTCGATTAAAGAATCTGCTTTGAGAAGTTAAAAAGGGTCTGCTAAAAGTGGGGTTAGATATCGAAGAAATACAATGATATTCCCATTGTAGTTTGTAACAAACCAAAACTATGAATATTCGTTTGAGGGTAGCTCCTGCTTCAAAGGGTTTTTTAGCGCTTTGAAGCGGCAGAAACAAAAGCTGACGAAAATTTGCAAGAAAACGGCATCATTGCAGGATATGAATCCAGAGAAAAAATATCAAATATTCACAAAATATGATTTGAGCAAACTTGTCAATATAGAAAGGGCAGAGATACACCCTGAGACTTCAGAGGCTCAACTATGTCATGGCATAGCCGGCGTGGTACAAGGCCTTACACTGTGTGTCGAACTCATAGCTAAAGAAAGAGTGAGAGAGGTTCAGAAATATAAAGAGACACAAGATGAGATATACAAGTTCTATGGCTGGCTGCAATCTAAATATCAGGGCATAGATTGGGATGAATTACACACTGATGATCCTGATCTCGCTATATTTTTTAGGATGAAGGAATTAATTGATGGTTTGGGAAGAGATATAAACTCCTTCTTGGAGAAGTCACTGAAGAATTTGCAGGGTCGTATCCGTTCAAAGGAATATGAACGCATTGAGACAAAAATCAGTGAAATAGGGCGTTTAATGCAGAAATATAGACAGACAAAGGCAAGATTGCGGACACAAACTGATCTCGAAGCCGGTTCTCCCGGCCAGAGAGGAATCTAGGATTAGATTTTCATCACATGCGGTATATGCATAAGATCTTCGCTGGTAACAACATGGGCCTTTTCTGGTGGCACCAACTCGATGCCCGCAGCAAGAAAAGCTTGGTAGATGAGTTTGCTGCACCAAATACGGTCTTCTTCCCAGGAGATTAGTGCCTTTTGCAATCCCAGTAACCTAGCTGGAACATTGGTTATTAATCCCGCATGGTCCAGTTTTTTCCCCTCCCACTTCAGAGCCTCTGAGACAATCCGCTCTCGTTTCTCGGCACTCAGATTCTCAACTCTCAAAACAGCGTACCGATTCTTCTTGTATATTTTTCTGGGAGCCTTAGTAACCACGACTCCGTGGCGAGCCGTTGTGTGGATCATATTCCCAGCCCCGATGTAAAGCATGCTATGAACATATAGAGATCTCAAAACAAGGCGGTAGATCAAAGCGGTTAGAGAAAGCCCCAATGTTTTGGGAGAGGCGAGGACAATATCTCCTTTCTGCATTCTAGAAAGGAGCTTTTGCCGACTTAGTCTGCCGGACCACTGCCCAAAAAGCTCTATTGTCCTTGATGGGACTTCTGAGAAGGAGACCTTGAATCCAAGTACCATCTTCTCGAAATGGATGCTTTTTCTCTTACTGAAAAACCGTCTCATAGACTAATCGGGTTTCCGTTGTTTTATGCCCAAGGATACCCTTCTTCTCCGTTAAATTTTTTTGGCTAATTTTTTATTTTTATACCACCGTGTTTACCGGTGGGCGCTGATTTATAAATCTGGGTGTATCGCTATAATCTTAGGTTCTCTATCGCTTTCGCAACTGCAAGAAACAAGCTGTCTACGACATTCTGGACATTCCTCAAATTCACAATCCAAATGATGGTATCCCCCTGGACTTACACCGCAATCGGGACATCTAACTTCTCCCCGGCCCAAGTTCAGATCTGGTCGGCATTCATCTCCAAAGGCTACTTGGGCATTGATAACTCTAATACACGAAGCCGCATACCTTTTATTTTCTCCACAGAGCTTACATATTGCCATTTTTGGCTCCTCCTCTTACGTGTAGCTTACCTCTAATTTCCAAGACGCTTTATCGAAAAGACTGAGCACTCATAATTAATTCGACATGAAAAATCCATGTCTCGCAACCAAAGCGATTTTGGCAGAGGTGATCCATCAACCATCTATCTATATAACTAAACCCTCAGCAGCACCGGTTAGCGAACTTCTCTCCGTTTAATGACCTTGTCTATAATTCCGTAGTTCATCGCTTCTTCAGCATCCATAAAAAAGTCCCTTTCCGTATCCTGCTTTATCTTCTCAATAGGTTGTCCCGTGTGTTTACTGAGAATTTTGTGGATGATACCTTTGATTTTCAATATCTCTTTGGCTTGGATATCCACATCAGTCGCTTGCCCCTGCACTCCACCAAGGGGCTGATGAATCATGATCCTGGAGTGGGGAAGGGCATACCTCTTTCCGTTTGCTCCAGCTGCAAGCAGCAATGCAGCCATGGAAGTGGATTGTCCCATGCAAATAGTGGCCACATCAGGTTTGATATATTGCATGGTGTCATATATGGCCAATACGGCCGCGGTAACAGCCCCTCCTGGAGAATTGATGTAGAAGTTTATATCCTTGTCAGGATCTTCAGACTCAAGGAAAAGCATCTGGGCAATGATCGTATTGGCCATTTCGTCATTGATGCTCTCTCCCACAAAGATTATTCGCTCCTTGAGGAGGCGAGAATAAATATCGTAAGCGCGTTCCCCTCGAGCGGATTGTTCAATAACGACCGGTATAAGCATGGTTATGAAT
>JASFIT010000011.1:0-25435 GCA_050122535.1 Desulfobacteraceae bacterium
TGAAAGGCCGGATCATTGGAAGGGAAGGTCGCAACATCCGGGCCATTGAGGCGGCAACCGGCGTGGACCTTATCATAGATGATACACCAGAAGCGGTGATATTGTCTGGTTTTAATCCAGTCCGACGTGAAGTGGCAAAAATCTCTCTGGAGAGACTCATTGACGACGGAAGAATTCACCCCGCACGAATTGAAGAGATCGTGGAAAAGGTTAATGGAGAAATTGAGATGAGCATCAAAGAGGCGGGTGAACAAACCACCTTTGATGTGGGTGTACATGGGATCAATTCAGAGCTCGTCAAGTTAATAGGACGATTGAAATACCGCTCCAGTTATGCACAGAACGTACTACAGCATTCCAAAGAGGTGAGTTTCATTTGTGGGGTGATGGCCTCAGAGCTTGGATTGAACATAAGACGGGCAAAAAGGGCGGGATTGCTTCATGATATCGGTAAAGCCGTGGACCACGAAGTGGAGGGTCCCCACGCGCTGATCGGTGCTGATTTGGCAAAGAGATTTGGGGAGTCAAACGAGGTGGTTCATGCCGTTGCTGCGCATCACGAGGAAATACCCCCCGAATCCGTTCTGGCCATTCTGGTCCAGGCAGCGGATACCTTGTCAGGTGCGAGGCCGGGGGCACGTCAGGAAATGCTGGAGTCCTATGTGAAAAGGCTGGAAGACTTGGAAAAGATTGCAAGTTCTTTCAATGGGGTAAGTAAATCCTATGCTATTCAGGCGGGCCGAGAGATTAGGATCATGGTAGAAGGGGATGCAGTTAATGATGATCAGGCCTTTATTCTATCCAAAGACATAGCCCAAAAGATAGAGAATGAGTTGACCTATCCCGGACAAATCAAGGTTACCGTGATACGGGAAATCAGGGCAGTGGATTACGCCAGGTAAACCACTGACATTTATCATCTATCATTGTTCATTGCTCATTTATCATCGGAAAAATGATAAATGATAAATGCTAAATGCAAAATGTTCATTAGGTGGCTTCTATGGATGATAAGACCCTATTTGACAAGAGTGGAAATCCTGTTGCCTATATTGCTGATGATTACAATACGACCATTTACCTGTGGAATGGATCTCCCGTGGCCTACATTTATGAGGGAGAGTATGTTTACGGGATCAATGGCCGCCACCTGGGATGGTGGCTTGATGAGATTCTATACAATGCTGATGGGGATAGGATCGCTTTCACATCCGGGACCTGTCCTGTGGCCATTGGAAAAGAATCCCCGAAAGACAAGAAGCAGAGAATGGAAGAAATCAGGCCGAGATGGAAGGCACCTCCGTTGCCTAAATTGCGTTTCGATTTTGCCAGTCAAGACCTGGTGGACTTTTTCAGGGAGGGGCAGATCGCTAGGTTTTATGAAGAGTCTCCACCCGAAGAATCTCAGGAAAAAGAGACTTAGGGATTTTATCAAAATTCCGCCTGGGATTTAGCGCCCTATCATAGAACCTGCCTATTTTCTTGTCTGTTTTTTGTGCATATACCGGTCATGCGGGAATGATATTCTATGGGCCAAGAGAGAGAAATTGTTTACCTGGTAGACGGGAGTTCATATATCCATAGAGCCTATCATGCCATCAGAAATCTCTCCAATTCAAAAGGCCTTCCTACGAACGCCACATTTGGCTTCACAAGAATGATCCTGAAGCTTATTGAGGAAAAAACCCCCAAATACATTGCCGTTGTATTGGATGCCAAAGGGCCCACTTTCAGACATGAGATCTATAAGGATTATAAGGCGACGAGGCCACCAATGCCTGAGGATCTTGTCCAACAACTCCCCTACATCCAGGCCATCTTAAAGGGCTTAGGAATAAGAACGATAGAAAAAGAGGGCTATGAGGCTGATGATGTTATTGGCACTCTGGCGAGAATGGGAGCAGAGAAGGATTTCCGGGTTCTTATAGTGACTGGGGACAAGGATTTCAGGCAACTCATATCCCCTAAAATATCTCTGTTGGATACGATGAAGGACAAATATACGGATTATGAAGCCTTTACAAAGGAATATGGCTTGGAGCCCGCTCAGGTTATCGATCTTATGGGCCTCTCTGGGGACAGCGTCGATAACATCCCTGGTGTGCCTGGCGTAGGGGAAAAAACGGCTTTGAGCCTGATTCAGGAGTTTGGTTCTCTTGAGGGGGTCTTTGAAGGTGTCCAAGAGATTAAAAAAAAGAAATTGAAAGAGAATCTTGAAAAGTCTCAAGAGGCGGCTGTCCTGAGCAAGAGGCTGGTGACCATAGATCAGCACACCCCAATTGATGAGGACGTGGAAGATCTGAGGGTCGAAGGACCCAAAAGCCAGGAACTCTCTGCAATATTTCGGGAACTTGAATTCAAATCGCTCTGGGAGAAATTCGCTGTACGTGAGGAGCATGGAGAAAAGGATTACCGCCTTTGTCTGTCAGAAGAGGACCTTTTATCCTTAATAGAGAAAATAAAGCAAAAGGGTATGGTCTGCATCGACACGGAAACCACGAGTCAAGATCCACTCCGGGCAGACCTTGTGGGGATATCCTTTTCGTGTGAAGCGAACGAGGCACATTACTTGCCTGTGGGCCATTCTTGTGCAGGAGCACCTGAACAACTGGATCGTTCAAATGCACTCGAGGCACTGAAAGATGTATTGGAAGAGAAGAAAATAGCCAAGATAGGACAAAACATAAAATATGATGCACTCGTGTTCAGGTGCTATGGCGTGGAGCTCCAGGGTATTCACTTCGATACCATGATTGCCTCCTACGTGATCAATCCGAGCCAGAGACAACATAATCTGAATTATCTTGCTCAACATTACCTGAACCACAAAATGCGCTCTTACGAGGAGCTTGTGGGTAAGGGCAAGAAAAAGAAGAGCTTCTCAGACATTGAGGTGGAAGGGGCGAAGGCCTATTCCTGTGAAGATGCAGACGTTACTTTGCAGTTGATGTCCGTTCTGCAAAAAGCGCTTGAGTCGGATCAGAATCAGGATCTCTTCTACCACATGGAAATGAGACTGGTGCCTGTTCTCATGGATATGGAATTTGCCGGCATCAGAATTGATATCCCGTTCTTCCACGAGATGTCGGAACGCTTTGCCTTACAGATCAAGAAGATTGAAGAAGAGATATTCGAAGAGGCGGGGATGGAGTTCAACATCAATTCCCCGCAGCAGCTGGGCTATGTACTCTTTGAAAAACTCCAGCTTCCTGTCCAGAAAAAGACGAGCAAGACCAAAAGCTACTCCACGGATGTGAAGGTCTTAAAGAAGCTATCGGCACTCCCACATAAGACCCCGAAACTTTTACTCAGATACAGGACGTTGAGCAAATTGAAATCCACGTACCTGGATGCGCTGGTCAAGATGGTCAATCCTTCAACAGGCAGAATCCATACCTCGTTTAACCAAACAGTCACAGCCACAGGTCGTTTGAGCAGCAGCAATCCGAACCTTCAGAATATCCCCGTAAGAGGAGAAGAAGGACGGGAGATTCGAAAAGGTTTTGTTGCAGATGAAGGGTACTATCTGCTTTCAGCCGACTACAGCCAGGTGGAATTGCGCGTTTTTGCCCACTATTCGGGAGATCCGTCCTTTGTGGAGGCGTTTGAAAGGGAGGAGGATATTCACGCCAAAACAGCCTCAGAGATTTTAGATGTGTCAGGAAAAGCGGTGACCACAGACATGCGACGTATTGCCAAGGCCATCAACTTTGGCATTATTTACGGCATGGGCCCCCAGAGACTGGCCCAGGAATTGGGGATAGACAATAAAACGGCCAAACACCATATTGAAACCTACTACAAGAGATACGAGGGTGTAACAAAATACAGGGAACAGATGATCAACCTGGCCCGGGAAAAGGGGTATGTGACGACCCTTTTCAACAGGAGGCGGTACCTGCCCGAAATTAATCATAGCCAACAGAGGTTCAGAGCGGAGGCCGAACGCATGGCCATCAATACACCCATTCAGGGGACAGCAGCAGATCTGATCAAGAAGGCGATGATTAATATTCATGATAGAATAGGAAAGGCAAATCTCAGAACAAAAATGATCCTCCAAGTCCATGATGAGCTTCTTTTTGAGGTCCCAGAGGATGAAATTGATCTCGTTCGCCCCATGGTTAAGGAGGAGATGGAAGGGGTTCATCCCCTTGACGTACCCCTCAAAGTGGATGTGAAGGTGGGAAGAAATTGGGACGAGGCACATTGAAATGCCTAAAGTGGCTAACCTGAACTAAAGTGACTAAAGTGAGCTAGAGTGCCTAAAGCGGCTGAACTAAGCTAGTCTCGTGTCCCAAGAGTTCTTTGTATAAATAAGGCTCGCATAAGAGGTCATTGCGACAGCCGCGGAAGCGGGGGGAAGCAATCTCATTTTGTGAAAGTTACTGTTTTCGCTAGCTTGCAAGAGATTGCCTCTCGGCCGTGAGCCAGTCGAACGGCAGATGGGCGTTTTGCGACAGCCTCAGGAATAATCTTAAAGAATAGTTGGCATTTTGCTCATTTATGTTTATTTTAAAAAATTATACTTTTTTAATCTGGTTTAAACAGAGTCACCTGCCTGTTGGCACCTGAATTGGGCAACCATCGGTTGGTAATGGCGAAGTTCAAGTGACTAATGACTAATCGCAAAGGCTACTTGCTATGACTTATACGTTCGGCCCAGTCCCATCGAGGCGATTGGGCCTTTCCCTCGGTGTTGATCTGATACCAGCGAAAACCTGCACCTACGATTGTTTGTACTGTCAGGTGGGCGGGACAACGCAGAAAACTGTCCAAACCGACGCCTTCGTGCCCATCCAGAAGGTCCTTGATGAATTAAAGAAACGGCTTGAGATATTCACGCCTGATGCCATTACTCTCTCCGGATCCGGTGAACCCACACTCCATTCGGAAATAGATCAGCTTATCGCCTCCATCAAAAGAATAACAGACACAAAAATAGCCATCTTGACGAACGGATCTCTTTTCTGGCAAGAGGTTGTCAGACGACGTGTTTCTGGCGCAGATATCATCATGCCCACCTTGACGACGGCTTTTGAGGAAACTTTTAGAACCATACACAGGTCGCACCCAGAATTGAACTTGAAAAGTATCATTGAGGGATTGAAGCGTTTGCGCCAAATGTATAACGGCCAAATTTTTTTAGAAGTGTTTCTCCTTGCCCAAATCAATGACAGCGACAAGGAGTTGGAAGGACTTAAAGAGGTCATTGATGTGATCTCTCCAGACAAGATTCAATTGAATACTGTTGTGCGGCCGCCCTCGGATCAGAGTGCCATATCCCTTGACATGATAAGACTGGAAGAGATAAGAGACTTCTTTGGCGAAAGGGCGGAGATCATTGCCGAGGCACCATTGAGAAGGAAATGGGGGCAGCACGCCGCCATAGTGGAGAGCATTTTGGAGATGGCCAAAAGGAGGCCATTGAGAGCCTTGGATGTAGCAACCCTATTTGACATGCCTCTAGAGGAGGCAGAGGGAGTTGTAAAGGGACTTGAGATCAAAGGGACCCTTCGTCAGCAGGAACATTTGGGAGAAGTATACTACAGGCTAGGATGATATAAGGCTGGCATATGGCATTGGCTTGGCACGAGATCTAAAGCGCAGCAAATTGTAGAGGTTCGTTATGGAGAAGGATATGAATGTGAGGGATTCCGAAGGTTATTATGTGGGTATTGATGCAGGATCTGTGAGCCTGAACTGTGTCGTCATTGACCAGGAAAAGGAAATCGTCTACGAGTCGCCTTACAAGCGTCATCTGGGCAAGGTAGAAGAAGAGGTACTGGAGCTCTTCCAGGATCTGTACCAACGGTTTGGTCAAAAAAAGATTAAGGCCGTAGCATTTACGGGCAACCATGGCCAGAAGATCAGCCAGAGGGTGGGTGGCTTCTATGAGTTCGAAACCATCAGCGAGGTGCTCGGATCTTTGCGCGTGAGACCGGATGCAAAGAGTATCATCAGCATGGGGGGGCAGGATATTGCCCTCTTTCAGGTGAGCCATGACGGGGTGAGTTGGGAACTGGAATATTTCAACACAAACGGGCCATGTGCATCGGGTACGGGTTCATTCATAGACCAGCAGGCCCAGCGCCTGGCCACGGCCATCTATTCGGAGGAGGTGGACATCTCCCAAGACCAGACGGATAGCATTTTGGAGGACTTCATCAAGCTGGGACTTGGGAGCGAAAAACCTTCAAATGTGGCTTGTCGCTGCACTGTTTTTACCAAATCAGACATGATCCATCTTCAGAACAAAGGGGAGAAGCTTGAAGACATTATCTATGGACTACATGTGGGAAATGCAAGGAACTACATGAGCACCATTGTTTGCAATCGTGTCCTTGAGAATCCCATCCTGTTCATTGGCGGACTTTCTATGAATGAACTCCAAGTGCGCGCTTTCAGAGACTACTTTCCTAGGCTGATCGTACCGACGCAAAACGCCTCTGTGGGGGCCCTGGGCGTAGCACTTCATGCCCTTGATTTGGGCCTGCAGAATAATCTGCACCTTGAGGCGTCTAAATTGATTGTGGGGGAGGAGACTTCTGAGTTTCCCGTAGCCCCCAAACTGGAACTGAAAGAGACGTATTTCCCTGAGGACAACGAAGTGCGAAAGCGATCCTTTCCAGAGAAAGAACGCGTTTATCTTGGCATCGACGTAGGTTCCACCACAACCAAATACGCTTTGATCGATGAGAATCGTGAGATCATCCATAAGAGTTATGTGCACACCCAAGGAAAACCGATAGAGGTGACCCAGGGGCTACTAAGGATCATACGGGATGAAATAGGTGACAAGGTACAGATCATCGGTACAGCCACCACGGGTTCGGGGAGGAACGTGGTAGGGGATTTTCTCAACGCGGACCTCATCATTGATGAGATCACAGCCCATGCCCGAGGCGCTGTGGAGATCGACTCCAGCATTGATACCATCTTCGAGATTGGGGGACAGGACTCAAAATATATCTATATCTCAAACGCCTACCCGCTTGACTTCGATATGAACAAGGTCTGTGCTGCAGGCACGGGGAGTTTTCTACATGAGCTGGCCAACAAGTACGGCATCAACATTGTGGGTGAGTTCCAGGAGATTGCCCTCTCCTCAGACGCCCCGGTTAAGCTGGCAGAGCGATGCACAGTCTTTATGGAGTCAGACCTTGTCTCTTATCTTCAGAAAGGGCTTCCACGGGACGACCTGATTGCGGGTCTGTGCTATGCCATCGTGTATAACTACCTCAACCGCGTTGTGGGGAAGAGAAAGACAGGACAACGGGTGATGTTTTTGGGCGGGCCCTCTCTGAACAAGGCCGTGGTGGCGGCCTTTGAGAATGTTTTGGGCTGGGGGCTTGTGGTTCCCAAACACAGGGAGGTGCTCGGTGCCTTTGGCGCAGCCATCAGCCTTCAGGAAAAGATGGCATTGGAAAATACCAAAAAAAGCAGCTTCAGGGGGCTGGACAGTGCCATAAATGATCAGATGGATTACAACGAGAAAGTCTGCCGTGCAGATGCCAGTTGCCATAACCAGTGCAAGCTCAAGATCTATGACTTTGACGGTCGAAAGAGTATCTGGGGAGGCGAGTGTGGCCGCTATGAGTTGATCAGGGGCAGGGGCAGAAAGAAGGAGAACTATTTTCTCCTGAGAGAGAAAATCTGGCAGTCCCACATGGAGGGTGCGTATGAAGAGCTGAAGGGGGAACCCATCATGGAGGTGGACGGAAGGCCCACCATGGGCATGCAGAGAAGCCTTTACTCTCTGCAGACCGGCGTATTGTGGGCCCATTTCTTTGATAGACTGGGATATAGGGTCGTGTTTACGCCCCCCACCAACAGTCAGATCTCCAGTGCTGGCATCGAGGCCATGACCTCGGAGACCTGCTATCCCATAAAAGTCTCCCACGGTCATGTAAAGGCACTTATTGGAAAGACAAGATATCTTTTCCTCCCCAGCATTATCAACATGCCAACACCGAAGGAATCTGAAAGGGGTTTTTATTGCCCACTCGTATCCTCCAACCAGTATATGGTTCGTGTGGCCCTAGACCTGGACAAGGCCTCTATCCTGAGCCCTATCATTCACTTGAAATATGACACCTCCACGCTGGCCCTAGAGTTGAGCGGGCAGCTGTCAAAGAAGCTGGGGAAGAGCCGATCAGAAATCGAGAGGGCTCTGGAATATGCCTTGGAAAGACAGAATGTGTTCGTCGATGAAATGTATGCGATGGGAAGGGAGATCATTGAGACCCATCCCGCCGATATGCCCTTGGTGTTGGTCACGGGTCGGCCTTATAACCTCTACGATGAGAGGTTGAATTTGCGGTTGGGTCAGAATATGGCCAAAATCGGTGTGGACGCCGTGCCCATGGACTTCATAGATGTGAGTGATGTGGACCTCTCAGATTTTCCCGCCATGTACTGGGGGCTGGGGGCACAGATACTGAGGACGGCGCGGTTTATAAATGAACGCCCCAACTATTTTGGGCTCCATATCACCAATTTCAGCTGCGGGGCGGACTCCTTTATTGAACATTTTTACAAGCATATCATGGGTGATAAGCCCTATCTCATCCTAGAACTGGACGAGCATAGTGCTGTTGCTGGGGTAATGACAAGGCTCGAAGCGTACAAGAATGTCATAGAGAATACCATGCAGGAACCGGATCGGGATGGTGCAGCGTATCCTGAGGATAGACCCCATGTCTATCCGTCCTCACCCGCGCCCCCCGAGCCGTCTGGATCCCTTACGACCGATAGAAATTGACGAAAATGAGACCAGGTTTTTTTGCCGAGTGCCTCGGCGCAGAGGCCAGGCGGAGGAAATTGGATGGAAATGAAACAATACGGCAGCCAAATATTTAGCTCCCTTCCCGGGGGTGAAGGGCAATTGAGTGACAGGGACAGGATTCTTCTTCTGCCAGAGATGGCCAGGAGGGCAAATCACCTTGTTGCTGGAGCCCTCAGGAGCTTTGGGATAAATGCACGGGTCATTGATACTTACAAGGGCATGGACCTTGGAAAGGAGTTTACCTCCGGTAAAGAGTGTTATCCCTGTCAAGTTACCACAGGTGACATCCTCCATTTCTTGAACAAAGAAAAGGATAAGCTGGGGGACGATTTTCATGCCGAGAATTACACCATCCTCATGCCCACCTCAGAAGGACCATGCCGTTTCGGAATGTACGATAAGTATCAGAGGATCATTCTAGATTCCTTTCCTGAACTGAAGGCCGTGAATTTCGGCTCACCCAACGCATTTAGCGCATATGCTCTGGATGGAATGATTGAGGAGGACAAGAAGACGGACGTGCGGATGGTTGGCTACTTCGCTATTGTCGTGGCTGATGTCTTGGACAGGCTTTTGTGGAGAGTGAGGCCCTATGAAAAAGAGCCGGGTTTGGCTGATGAATTCATAGAGAGGTCCATGCACGACATGGCTGCGTGCTTTGAAGCGTACGGGGCGGAGAAGGACTTGGATAAGATACTTGACAAGCTGGAAGAGATCGTTCAGCAGGGGAAAGCCCTTGTTGACCCGAACATTCCGCCTAAACCCCTCATTGGTATTGTGGGTGAGATTTACTTGAGAAGCCATGTCCAATCGAACCAGGACGTCATTCGCATGCTGGAAAAGTATGGTGCCGAGGTGGTCAATGCATCTATTGCAGAATGGTTTAATTACACCACTTATGATAGGGTGAGGGAGGCCAGAAAAGGACTGAAATTGAGCCTGAAACAATTTCGTATCCGCGAGGCTATGAGGTATCTAAAGAAGATTTTCAGTCATGAAATAGAACTTCGATTTCAGCAGAGGAAGCAGGACCAAATCTATAAACGGGCCAAGCAAATCATCGATCTGGCTGGTGATCACAGGATAGGCCAATTGGAAAAGGTGCTCAATGAGGAGGATCTCTATTCCTTTGAAGTGGGGACAGAGACCTGCCTAAGCATCCCAGGTATAGTGGAGTATGTACATGAAGGATATAATGGCGTGGTAAATGTCTATCCCTTCACATGCATGCCGGGAACCGCCACTTCGGCTATAGTCAGGCCCATCATGAACCGTAAGAAGGTCCCCTATCTGGATACGCCTTATGATGACACCTTCCAGCCCGGCAGGGAGGCGGCCATAAGGACCTTCATGTATCAGGCAAAGCAACATTACGAACGCAATGGAAGGGCAGACCTGAACAGCGCATGACAACAAAGATGCTCATCAATGCCCTGGAGCCTGAAGAGTACAGGGTGGCCTTTGTCAAGGATGGCATGCTGGACGAGTTTCATATCGAAACATCCACGGCCGAGCAGATAAGGGGAAATATTTACAAAGGACTTGTGGAACGGCTAGAGCCGAGGCTACAAGCCTGTTTCGTGAATTTCGGGTCCGAAAAAAATGGTCTATTGCCTGCCGATGAAATCCATCCCGAATACTACCAAACGACACGCAGAGGTCCGAAAGGCAAGGATGTCCCGCCCATTGGTAATCAGGTCAAAAAGGGACAGGAACTTCTCGTCCAGGTAACAAAAGAGATGCCCGGGCGCAAGGGAGCCCATCTCACCACCTATCTCTCTTTGGCCGGGAGATATCTCGTTTTGACCGTGGGCCGGACCATAAATGGTATATCGAAAAGGATAGAAGATGATAAGGAGAGACAAAGACTGAAATCCATAATGGGACGATTGAAGCTCCCTGAAGAGATAGGGTATATCGTCAGGACCGTGGCCGCCGGCCAAAATAAGAAGGAACTCTCCCGGGATCTCAACCGCCTGCTGAGGATTTGGAAAGATATCAAGAAAAGGGCAAAAAAATCTCCCACCCTCTCTGTGATTCATAAGGAGCAAGATATATGTCTCCGTACCCTGAGAGATTACTACAATAGTGATGTTTCCGAGATCCTCGTGGATGACAAGGAGACCCATGACCGGATCAAGGAATATATGAAGATCATATCCCCCAGGCATAAAGGGCGGGTGAGGTATTACAAGAGCAATCGTCCCATTTTTGACCAGCACCAGATCGAGAGACAAATCGAGAGCATTTACAGCAACCAGGTCAAATTGAAGTCAGGGGGTTACATTGTCATGGATGCCACAGAGGCATTGATCTCCATTGACGTGAACTCTGGCCGCGCGAAAGTGGGAAAGAATATTGAGAGTATGGCCTACAAGAACAATCTGGAGGCCGCAAAGGAGATCGCCAGACAACTCAGATTAAGGGACATGGGAGGGCTGGTGGTTATTGATTTCATCGATATGAAGGACCGCAAACATGTCAGAGCGGTGGAAAAGGTTCTTCGTGAAGAACTCAGAAAAGACCGGGCCAAGACGGATACATCGAATATCTCTAAATTTGGTCTTCTGGAGCTATCCAGAGAGAGAATGAGGCCGTCCATCGAATCAAGGAGTTACCGAACCTGTCATTATTGCCAGGGCAGAGGGACCATTATGTCTGTGGAGTCGGCAGCTGTTTCCCTTTTGCGTCGCATCTGGATGGGCGTTTGGAAGGGAGGTGTGACAGAAGTGAAAGGGGCCCTTCCCGTGGAGGTTGCCGCCTATCTCCAGAATAGAAAGAGGAAAGAATTGGCTGAACTTGAGGACCGATACCACGTGGCGATTGTTCTTCAGGGCAATCCCTCCTTGGCCCCCGGAGAGGGCAAACTGGAATTTATGAAAGGCGACGCAGCGCCTGCCAAGTAAGCAATTCAAACGATAGAGTAGCTCGGCCAGGTCTTTATGTTCAACAACATTATCTATTTCATTATTGTCCTCTTTATCTACTATTTCGCCTACCCGAGCAAGCCCGCAGAGAATTCATTATACTACACGCTCGCGATGCTTTTCGTGAGCTGGCTTGCCTTTGCAGGGTACAGCCGATGGATTTTTCAACGTATCCTTGATCGTTTCAAAGAGGACACCGCAGGACATGGCCGTCTGGTGCAGGAATATCAGGGGCTGACCTTTAGGCTTTCCATCCTCGCCATATTTCTATTCGCATTGGACGTCAACTTTTTTTACCTCAGACACTGGATTCAGGCTGTTCCGGGATTGAAATATTTTACTGTCTTACAGGGCGTACTCGCCCTCACCCTCTTTTTTATCTATTTGGGCACAATTTGGTATTTTTCTCACCCCCTCTACAGGGTAGCCTTTCGCACAAAGGTTCAGAGAAGGTCGTTTATCACTTCCAATTTCAGACTGAACATTCCCATTCTCTTTCCATGGCTTTTGCTCGCCATTTCACATGATCTGATCACCTTTACCCCTTGGGGGGGACCAGAAAGTTTCCTGAATAAACCAAAAGGGCAGTTTCTCTTTTTTGCCATTCTCATTACTGTCCTGATGATTTTCTTGCCACAACTTATCCAGTATTGGTGGGGATGCCGTCCGTTTAAACCTTCGGAAAAGGTGAAGGAAGTAAAGGGCTTTTTGCGCGAAAAGGGACTGAAATATCGTGAGCTCATGCGATGGCCCATTTTTGAAGGCAAGATGATGACGGCCGGCATTATGGGTATTATCCCGAGATTTCGCTATATACTCATCACGGACGCGCTCATGGAGGTCCTTTCCTTGGAAGAATTGAAGGCTGTGGTGGCCCATGAAATGGGGCATGCCAAATATCGACATCTCCTTCTTTACATTTTCTTCTTCCTCGGGTTCATGGTCTTGGTCCTTGGGTTGTTCAATCTTGAGGATCCTGGGCTTTACATTCTCTTCCTTGAGTACCTTTTTATTAGATCTTCCAAGACACTTTCGGGTCATACCTTTTTGGTGATTTACGGACTCTCTGTCCTGGCAATTATACTTGTCTATTTCCGCTTCGTGGTCGGATTTTTTATGAGGAACTTTGAACGTCAGGCAGATCTTTACTCTGCCGCCACCATGGGCAGTCCCAGACCCACCATCAGTTCCCTTGAGAAGATTGCGCTAATGAGTGGAAAGAGCAGGGAACTCCCCAGTTGGCATCATTTCAGCATCAAGGAACGGGTAGATTATCTCTGGCGCACGTTAAGCGAACCTGGACTCACCAAACGACACCACCGGTTTGTGGCCACTTCTTTTCTGGTCTACTTGGTCCTTATTGCCAGTTTTGGCTATCTTCTCAATTTCAGTACTGTGGAGCAAGAGCTGGGCTATAGGATAAAAACCACTGCGTTAAAAGAACAACTCGCTAAACATCCGAATAACGTAGAGTATCTCTTGGCTCTGGCCGGGACCTACCATGAAACGGGGAAACTGGAACAAGCCATTGAGACCTATGAGAAGATCATTCTCCTCGATCAATCACAGGCTGTGGCGTTGAATAACCTCGCGTGGATTTTGGTCACCGTTTCCGATGAGACCCTACAGGATAGGAAGCGCGCCCTTATCTTCGCGAAGAAAGCCGCGGATCTGAAGAGGGAGCCCTTTGTTCTTGATACCCTCGCAGAAGCCTACCATGCAAACGGCCTAAAACGGGAAGCCATTGACACCATCACAGAGGCGATCTCACTGGCCACAAGCAATAGAGGCTATTACAAAAAGCAATTGGAGAAATTTACAACCTATTCGGACCAGAGATAACCTCATTCCATCCATGCCCTCCCTGTCTGGGGTTAGGCGAGAAATGAAGAAGGCACCGGTCTTGACAATCCGAGAATTATGTTTATATTCATTTCAATTATAGCTATCCATCAATAAAATCAATAGGTTAAACCCCATTTTTTATTAAATCATTAAGCAAAGGAGGATTTGAGTGATGAAGATTAAGCCACTGAGTGACAGGGTTCTGGTTCTCAGGATTGAGGAGGATGTGGAGACCTCTGGAGGTATCATTATCCCGGATACGGCAAAGGAGAAACCTCAAGAAGGCAAGGTGGTCGCAGCTGGACCTGGGAGAGTGGATGAGAATGGAAAGAGGATTCCCATGTCAGTGAAAAAGAATGACCGGATTCTTTTCGGCAAATATGCGGGCACAGAGATCCAGATTGAAGGTGTGGAGCATATCATCATGCGGGAAGATGACATCCTGGGTATTGTGGAAAAGAAGAAGGGGAGGTGATGGGACATGGCGGGTAAAGAGATCAAATACAGTTCCAATGCCAGGGAGAAGATGCTGATTGGTGTGGACACCCTGGCAGACGCAGTAAAAGTGACCTTGGGTCCAAAGGGACGCAATGTCCTGTTGGAGAAATCGTGGGGTTCACCGAAGACGACGAAGGATGGTGTGACGGTGGCCAAAGAGATTGAGTTGGAAGATAAGTTTGAGAACATGGGGGCCCAGATGGTCAAGGAGGTGGCCTCAAAGACGTCCGACGTGGCCGGGGATGGCACCACCACAGCGACCATATTGGCCCAGGCCATTTATCGTGAAGGGAGCAAACTGGTAGCGGCGGGTTCCAACCCAATGGCCATAAAGCGAGGGATAGAGAAGGCCGTAGAATCGGTTGTGGACCAGTTAAGGAAGCTTTCCAATCCGACGAAAGAGAAGTTGGAGATTGCGCAGGTGGGCACGATAAGTGCGAACAACGACAGCACCATTGGGGACATTATTGCTGAGGCCATGGAGAAGGTGGGCAAGGAAGGCGTTATTACGGTTGAGGAAGCCAAGGGCATGGAGACGACGCTGGAGATTGTGGAAGGGATGCAGTTTGACCGCGGGTATCTGAGCCCTTACTTTGTGACGGACCCGGAGAAGATGGAGGCAACTCTGGAAGAGCCATACCTGCTTTTGAATGAGAAGAAGATCAGCAATATGAAAGACCTGGTCCCCATTCTGGAGCAGATTGCCAAGATGGGCAAGCCCCTTCTGATTATCGCAGAGGATGTGGAAGGTGAGGCACTGGCCACGCTGGTGGTGAACAAGTT
Organism: Desulfobacteraceae bacterium; assembly: GCA_050122535.1. Classification (GTDB taxonomy): domain Bacteria; phylum Desulfobacterota; class DSM-4660; order Desulfatiglandales; family HGW-15; genus JASFEQ01. Next base: position 14,842 of record JASFIT010000011.1, read on the forward strand.
GCGTGGGACCTTGAAGTGTGCAGCGGTCAAAGCCCCTGGTTTTGGTGACAGGCGCAAGGCGATGCTGGAAGATATAGCGATTCTGACAGGGGGTCAGGTGGTCAGTGAGGACCTGGGCGTTAAACTGGAGAATGTGACCCTGAACGATCTGGGTACAGCGAAGCGGATCAATATAGATAAGGACAACACCACTATCGTGGATGGCGGTGGTAGTCGTGAGGCATTGGAAGGCCGGGTGAAACAGATTAGGGTGCAGGTGGAGGATACCACCAGTGATTATGACCGCGAGAAGTTGCAGGAGCGCCTGGCCAAGCTGATTGGAGGGGTGGCGGTGATCAATGTGGGAGCGGCCACTGAGATGGAGATGAAGGAGAAGAAAGACAGGGTAGAAGATGCCCTCAATGCCACCCGCGCAGCTGTGGAAGAAGGGATTGTGCCTGGTGGTGGTGTGGCTTTCGTGCGAGCCATAAAGGCGCTGGAGAAGTTGGAGTTGTCTGGCGAGGAGCAACTAGGCGTCAGATTGGTCAAGCGAGCACTGGAGGAGCCGGTGAGGCAGATAGCGAGCAACGCAGGTTTTGAGGGTTCCATCGTGGCGCAAAAGGTGATGGAATCCAAAGGCTCCGTTGGATTTAATGCGGAGAAGGGTGAATATGAAGATCTCATGAAGGCGGGCATCATTGATCCCACCAAGGTGGCGAGATTTGCCCTGCAGAATGCGGCCTCTGTGGCAGGGTTGCTCATGACCACGGAAGCCATGGTGGCTGAAAAGCCGGAGAAAAAGAAACCCGAGGCACCCGGCATGCCGCCTGAAGACATGTACTAAACCCTTTTATGAACTTGAAGCCCGAACAGGGTAATCCCTGTTCGGGCTTATGTGTTTCGTGTTCCTTTTTGAGGCCATGTCCCTTCTCTCAAGGGAATATCTATTTTGTCAGAGGGAGGTGGCTGAAAATTCGGGATTTAACAAATTTTGGGGAGATTCCCAAGGGGTCTGTGGAGCAAATCCCCAATTTTCAGCCACTGCAAAGTCCGGTGGAATTTTTTTGGAGATATCCCCTTTCGAAAAGGTTCATGGCCTCACCGTGAACATTAGATCAGACAAGGAGAGATTATGGTGACGCCAACACTCTTGAACGTTACCAAGAGATTGAGATGACCCCATAGATCTGATCACGAAACGACTCTGTTTTCTACGATGAATGATAAATCAGGTAGAGAGGAACTGAGGGCTGAAATTGAGCGGGGACATTTTGCCAGAGCAGCCCTGGTGGCAGCCTCCCTAGGGGTTGATGAACAGGAGCTGGGGGAGCTGAGGCTCAAGGCATTGTGGCAGATGTCAGCCGTTAGCAGGAATGGGCCAGGCACAAAGCGGCTTGCACAGGAATATGGGTTTTCCAAAAAGGAGCTGGGTCAGCTTCTGCGGCAATATGCCGAAAAGATGAGGGAGGAGGGAAATATCAAGCCCCTCGAACCGTGTTATGACGGCAAGACAGACAAGTACCTCACCTTTGAGCAATGGTTGGATCACTTTGTGAGGAATTGGGATAAAATGTCAGAGTCCTGGTGAGGCTGTCGGAAAACGCCCATCTGCCGTTCGGCAGGCTCACGGCCCTGAGCAAAGTCGAAGGGCTGCGTTATCCTCATCCCCCGCCCTGTTAAATTCTCGCTGCGCGAGACGGCGAAGCCGATTTAACAGGGCAAGTCACTGCGGCGTACTTCTATGTACGCCTCGTTCCTCGGGATTTCGGAAGCCTTGCATATGCTTATTTTCCATCAGCCTCTCAGAATTTGGTTTTTCGACAGTCCTGATAGAGCTCTTTTCCCGTCCTCAATTGCGCCAAATGGAGAAAAGCTTTTCTTTAAAGCCACATTCTGGTAAAAACAATCCCGTTAATCACACCACTTCTGTTTTCCCCAACAACCAACGTCATACCTGCCCGTAACAGGTACGGGAGCGGGGTTTCAGAACTGGAGTCATACACCATTTCCTTTAGGCAAGAGGGTACAGAGATTGCAAAAGCAGGGAAATGAAAAGGTTTCCGGAACAAGGGTTGAAAAGCCTGTCTTGACCGACCAGCAGAGTCTCATGAAGGAGCTTCATGGCCTGACGGGTAGCAAAATCCTTAATCGGATTATGGAACAGAAGAACCCTGGAGAACTGGTTCAGTCCCTCTCATCTGGCGATTTTTTTTGGCTAGTGAAAAAGGTTGGTGAAGAGGACTGCCAGAATCTATTGGAATTGGCATCCGAGGATCAGTGGCAGTACTTGCTGGACCTGGAGATCTGGAGAGAGGATCGATTGGACGTGGCACACACCTCGGCTTGGATCAAAAGACTGCAACAGGCCGATTCCAAACGACTCGTCAGTTGGTTCTTTGGCCAGGGCGAAGCCATTGCCTCTTACCACCTTTTCAAAAGCATGGAAGTGATTGTGGTGGACAAAGATGATGAGGCCTATGAGCTTCCAGAAGGTTTTTTTAGCCTGGATGGCGTTTTTCACATTAGGATCACCGATTCAGAGCATAGAGAGACCATCGAGAATATCATAAGAGAGATGGCCAGAACGGATAATGTTCGGTACCAGGCATTTCTCACGAGCCTCGCGGGCCTTCTCCCGGCTGAGGTGGAAGAGGAGATGTTCAGGTTGAGGAATGTACGCCTTGCGGAGCACGGTTTTCTTCCCTCCGAAGAGGCCATGTCGGTTTATGCCCCTCTGGATCCCAGTGCACTGAGTCCTGAGGAACAAAAAGGGTTGTCAGATATTTTTGAGGATGAAGAAATCCGGGCCATGGTTCCCGCACTTCCCCTTTATCACACCGAGACAGAAAACATGTTGACAGGGGCCGCATTCAAGACCGAGGATCCCGTGCTCACGGATAAAATCCGTCTTGAGTTCGCGGGGCTTTGCAACCAGATCATGTCAGCAGACGGGCTCCTGGTCCCTGAGCTTGACGTGCTTGTCAGCACATGTCAGAAGGTGGCAAGGGTCCTGAACTTGGCCCTTGAAAGGCTGTGTGGGAAAGACCTGTCTAAGGCAGAACAGGCTCTCAGGACGCACTCCTTTGTTGACCTTTTTCGTGTTGGTATTGGGCTGACGCTGAAATTGAAGTGGGAAGCAGAGCGCTGGTTAAAAGAGAGCTGGTTTTTTGGCCAGGGTTTGGATATCCCCTTCTGGGGAGAAAATTGGGGAGGCATCCTGGCGGGTATATTGGACAAAACACCACAGCATTACCAGGGTCTGAAAGGAATAGAAGCCTATAAGGATTTTGAGTGGCTCTCTGAGTTGGGCGAGTCCCTTGAGGATCTCCGTCGTCTAATGGTATTGGATGGTCTTCTAGAACGACTCACAGCCTCTTACCCCATGGATGAAGGGTTAACGGATTCCCCAGAGATAACCTTTCGTCCATTCCTTTTCAACCTCTGGAGCCGTCTTTTGTTAGACCTCCAGCCCTCTTTTTCGGGGCTTTCCCTGGAGCAGGCAAAGACGCTGTTAATGCGACTCAGAGCCGGCGAAGAGAAGCCGCCCTATGATATGCCAGGGTTTGAAGAGATTTTTGTCAAGGATTTTATGTCCTATGCCCTGAATGCGGACCCTGAAGCCGCATCCATCCTCAGGGATACCCTGTCATTAATCTGGCATGATTTTCGGGAAGAATATGAATGGGTCATTCTAGATGAATTGGATGCCAGATACTCAAAATTTATTTCGATCCTGCCCTCTCCCGAAGCTGCTCCTCAGTAAAACAGGCTGTACACGTTTTGCCCCACAAGGAGAATGTGTTGTTTTCTTTGTAGAGCTTCACATGCTCGTAGCCGTCTTTGACAAGTTCTTTTAGCGCCGAGACGGGAATGGAGATCCCTTCAAAATCCACCGCTCCTTGATCATCCTTGCCAGAGACCAGTTCTTCAATTCTCATAAGCAAATACCTCCTACCAAAAAAAATATTATAATTTAATGGAGTAAAGTTCAATAAAACTTATTAAATATTATTTCAATTTACAGCATCATTTCACGTTGCAAGAGGTTTCCTTCTACTTCCTCCAATACTCTGGGATCAACAAGACAATGACCGTATAGATCTCAAGTCGCCCCAAAAGCATACAGAAGATCAATACCCACTTCCCAATAAAGGGTATGGCAACATAATTCTTGGCTGGTCCAACGAGCCCTAAGCCGGGACCGATATTGCCGATGCAGGCTGCAACAGAGGCAAAGGCGGAGATCATGTCCAGTCCAAGAGAGGCCATGACCAAGGCGGCCACAATAAATAGGCCTAGGAAAAGGAGAAAGAACCCCCAGATACTGCTCAACACCTCCCCAGGAACTGGCCTTCCGCCCAATTTCACAGAAGTAATGGCGTGGGGATGAATGATACGAAAAATTTCACAATAGCTGTGTTTTGCAAGCAGTATAATACGCATGATCTTCATGCCACCGCCCGTTGAACCCGCCATGGCACCCAGAAACATACACAGGAACAACAGCTTTCGGGAGAAGGAGGGCCAAAGATCATAATCTGTGGTCACAAAACCTGTCGTCGTGATAATGGAACTCACCTGGAAGGCAGCATACCGGAAGGCCCTGGTGAAGGAATCATACACCGTCCCATGGATATTGAAAGTGACCATGATGATGAATAGGACGATCAAGACGAAAAAGACGCGGCATTCCGGATCCTTTCCAAAGATGGTGAGATCTCCCTTGATGAGCTTGTAATGGAGGGAGAAGTTGATCCCAGCAAGGAGCATAAAGAGAATGATGACCCCATCAAAATAGGGACTATTGTAGTGGGCAATGCTCGTATTCTTAGGCGAAAAGCCGCCTGTTGGCATGGTGCAGAAGCCATGGGATACGGCTTCAAACAGGGGCATGCCGCCTCCAAAGAGAAGAATGATTTCCACTACGGTGATCAGCAAATATACCTTCCACAGCGTTTTGGCCGTATCCGATATGCGTGGCTTCAACTTATCCACCACAGGACTGGGAACCTCAGCCTTGTAAAGCTGCATTCCACCGACGCCCAGGAAAGGGAGGATAGCGATGGAGAGGACGATGATTCCCATGCCTCCAAGCCACTGGGTGAGGCTCCTCCAGAGTAGGATTCCCTCTGGAAGACGTTCTATGTCTGTCAGGATGGAAGCACCTGTTGTGGTGAAACCTGATATGGATTCAAAATAGGCGTGGGTCAAATTGGGTATGGACCCTGAAAGCAGATAGGGTATGGCTCCCACAAGTCCGGCTGCCACCCATCCGAACGTAACAATGGCAACACCATCACGATGGCTCAAGTGTGTCTCTTTATCCTTTTTGGTACCGATGAAGAATAAAAGGCCTGTACCAGATGTGATCAACATAGCGTAGAAGATGGCTCCGGTACTGCCATCTTTATAAATGAGGGAGACCAGCAGCGGTCCCGCCATTGATACGCCTAAGAAAAAGATGAGAATGCCAATAAATCGAAGGACAAGTTGAGGGTGCATTAGAAGTATTCCAGCCTGACGGTGAGAAGTTTCTCCAGTTTGGGGACCTCATTCCTGAGCGTGAAGATGATGAGTCGGTCTTTTGGTTTGATCACACTATCCCCACGGGGGATGATGATCTCATCTTTACGGACGATAGCCCCCACGAGCGCCCCTTTGGGAAAATTGACCTTGGAAAGGGGGGTGTTCACGAGATCGGAGGTGTCCAGCGCCTCAGCCTCAATCGCCTCGGCATGCTCTCCCTTTAAGGGGGCTACGGATATGATTTTACCTTTTCGGATGTATTGGAGTATGGCCCTGATGGCAGAGAGTCTTGGGCTCACCACGGTATCAATGCCAATGGCCGAGACAAGGGGGATATAACTCAGTTTACTGATACGCGTTATCGTTTTCTTAGCCCCCAGTCCTTTTGCCAGGAGCGACATGAGTACATTGCTCTCCTCATCTCCCGTTATAGCCACCATGAAATCGCAATCGCCAATATTTTCCTCTTGGAGCAACGTTTTGTCTGAGCCATCTCCGTTGATGACGATGACCCTTTCCAGCATTTGGGCCAAGCTGGTACACCGCTGACTGTCTTTTTCAATAATCTTAACATTGATCTTGGTCTGGTCCAGAGAGGAGGCCAGGGCAGTTCCGGTCTCTCCTGCTCCCACAATGATGACCCTTCTCAACTCCTTGTGTTCTATATTGAGAAGGCTGAACACAGTAGGAAGTTCTTCCGACCTGACCACCACGTAGGCCATATCGTTGGCCTCAAGGGTGTCATCACCATGGGGGATAATGACCTGCTCTCCCCGCACAATGGCCCCCACGAGCAGTTTTTCTTCCATGCCCTTAAAAGAGAGGAGCTGGCGACCCACAAATGGGGAGTCAGACTTGACAGTGACACCAACGAGTTTGATGCGTCCATCCACAAAATCAATGACATCAGAGGCTCCAGGTACCATCATAAGCTTTCTGATGGTTTCAACCATCACGGACTCAGGGTTAATGATCTGGTCAATACTCAAAATATCTTCACCAAAGAGATCCTTCTCCTTCAGGTATTCCGGATTACGCACCCGTGCTACCTTGACAATATGTGGATTCAGGTGGCGGGCTAGCAAGCAAGCGATCAGATTGACCTCATCTATGTCCGTAGCAGCAACCAGCATCTCCGCATGCTCAATGCCTGACTCTCTGAGCGTGTCCGGGCCTGTTCCGGAGCCCAAAATGGCTTGGACATCCAGGTTCTCAGTGAGGCGTCTGACTTTTTCCGGATCTTTGTCTATCAAAAAGACGTCCTGATTCTCTTCGGAAAGCTTCTGTGCAATGTGGAAACCTACCTCCCCAGCGCCGACAATGATAATTCTCACCGATCCTTCTCCCAACAATCTGTATGAGCCATCCAAGGTCTGGCCCATCAAGTTTTGGCCTCTTATTTAGAAGAGCTAACCAAAAAAGTCAATATGAACACCTCTCCTCAGCCATCCGTAATCGCCTTGTTAGATTACCTTTAGAAAATCCTTCTCAAAACCACCACTTAATTCAGGAATATAATAAGCGGGTGGCTGGAAATCTCTGATCATCAGCAAGGTATCAGATGCTAGGCGCCGAGGAGCGACAACTGAGGCGTATAGAGCAATACGCCGCAAGCCTGCCCCCGCGAAGGCTGCACCCGCGAAGGCGGGTGGCGGGGGGAGGAGCGATCGAAGGCAACGCCGCAGATGATGCCTTGATGGTAGATCAAGGGCTTCAAATTATATGGACAATACTAAAACATGATGATAAATATACCCGTTATTCTGATGGGCCGGAGCTTCTAAAATGGCCGAAAAGAAAAGAGCGCTCAAATAATCAGCACGTCCAGTGACAAAAATACGCCAGAGGAATCAAAAGACAAAATGATAAAGGACATGGGCATTGACCATAACCCGGAGGAACTCAAAAGATGTGTAGACAGGTTCTCTGATGCAAGGGTGATCGTCGTGGGTGACATCATCATGGATGAATATATCTGGGGTGATGTCTCTCGCATCTCTCCAGAGGCGCCTGTCCCTGTGGTGGACATCAAAGAAGAGACAAAAATGCTCGGAGGTGCGGCCAATGTCCTCAACAACATCGCCTCTCTCGGAGCAAACCCCATTCTCTGCGGGGTCATAGGGGATGACCAAACAGGACAGGAAATCGTGGAAAGGGTGAAGAGGCAGGGCTTGAGGACGGATGGCATTATCACAGAATCCCGCCGTCCAACAAGTGTGAAAACGCGGGTAGTGGCCCACAACCAGCAAGTGGTCCGATTTGATCGCGAGAGCCGAAAGAAGCTGGGGGTCGATAGTGTAGAAAAGATCCTCGATTTTATCCAAAGGATGCAGGATGGCTACGATGCGATAGTCGTGGCCGATTACGGCAAGGGGGTCATATCTGTTGCGTTGATGGAAGGCTTGAGAGGCCTGGTTTCGAACTCCGGTGCTGTCCTCGCCGTGGATCCCAAGATTGGCAATTTTGAATGTTACCAGAACGTTGATGTGATAACACCCAACCACCATGAGGCGGGTGCGTTCTGCCGAATAGAGATTGATGATCGAGAAAGCCTTGTGCGGGCTGGGAAGCAGATGCTGAGTGAATTAAATTGCCGTTCCGTACTCATCACGCAGGGGCAGGATGGCATGAGCCTTTTTGAACATAGTGGCGAGATAAGCCATATCCCCACTGTTGCAAGAAAGGTCTATGATGTGACAGGAGCAGGAGATACAGTCATTAGTACGTTCTGTCTGGGCTTGGCCTCTGGTTTGGATCCGAAATCCGCTGCGCTCATCTCCAATTTTGCAGCGGGTATTGTGGTGGGTGAGGTGGGAACGTCAACCGTGAAGGCAGAAGAGTTAAAGCAGGTTGTCAACAATCGTCTGAAGCAATAAGGAGGCGGTCAGGAATATGAATATTTGTGTCGTTGGGGTGGGATACGTTGGTCTTGTGACAGGTACCTGTTTTGCCGAGTTCGGCAATACCGTGGTTTGCGTGGATAATGATGAGAAAAAGATAGATGCTCTCCAGCAGGGTATCATTCCCATCTATGAGCCGGGTCTAGGGGAAATGGTGAAGCGGTGTCAATCAGCAGGTCGCCTCCATTTCACCACAGATGTGGCCGATGCGGTGGAGAAGAGCCTGGTCATATTCATTGCAGTGGGAACGCCTTCTGGTTCGGGCGGTTCAGCCAATCTGGAGTTTGTCTATCAGGTGGCTGAAACGATCGGCAAACTAATGAAAGGGTACAAAGTCATCGCCACAAAAAGTACCGTCCCCGTGGGGACAGGAAAAGAGATTAAAGAGATTGTTAAGAAGAACCAGGAGCAGCATATAGCCTTTGACGTGGTCTCCAATCCCGAGTTCCTCAGAGAAGGTTCAGCCATAGAGGACTTCATGAGACCAAATCGGGTGGTCATAGGATCTGAAAGTGAACAAGCCAATGCCATCATGAAAGACCTCTATTCCCCCCTCTACCTCATCGAAACGCCTGTTGTCATTACGAACGTGGAAACTGCGGAGATGATAAAATACGCCTCCAATGCGTTTTTGGCCACAAAGATCTCATTTATCAATGAAATGGCCAATATTTGCGACCTGGTGGGCGCGGACGTGCATCAGGTGGCAAAGGGAATGGGACTTGATAAAAGGATCGGCTCCAAGTTCCTGCACGCAGGGCCTGGCTATGGAGGATCCTGTTTCCCCAAAGATACGAGTGCCATTGCCAAGCTGGCAGAGTCATTAGGATACCGCTTCAGAATTGTGGAGACGGTCATTGAAGTCAATGAACGCCAACATGAACGCATGGTAGAGAAGATAGAAAAGACCCTGGGTACGCTGAAGGGGAAACGTCTAGGCGTTTTGGGTTTGACTTTTAAACCCAATACGGACGATATCAGGGAATCTCCTGCCATCAAGATTGTCAAAACCTTAATCGATAAGGGTGTATCTGTTGTGGCTTATGATCCGGCCGGCATGGAGGCCGCAAAAGAGGTTTTAAAGGAAATCGTTTTCGCAAAAGACATGTATGATGTTGCTAAAGATGCTGACGCCCTTGTCCTCATCACGGAATGGAACGAGTTCAGGTTCTTGGACTGGGATAGGGTGAAAGCGCTTCTTAAGTCCCCAACCGTTATGGATCTCAGGAATATCTATGATCCGGTCAGAATGCAGGCACGAGGATTTGATTACCACTGCGTGGGCAGGTCTTATGAGTAGTCCGCGTGAAGCAGAAGACGTGAAACTGATCTCCAGCCTCTTCTCACCCCAGAAGGAATTGATTGTCAAAATTATCGGTGAACTAGAGCAGATCTTTGGTCCGACGGATTGGATAAGTCCTGAGCTTTTTTTTGATCGTACGAAATATTATGCCAGAGAAATGGGGTGGCCACTGCACCGCCGCTTTGTCTCATTTGAACGACTCATTAGGCCACTGAATATTGTCGAGATAAAACTGAGAACAAATAGAATAGAGAATGATCACCTTCAGGACGGAAAGAGGCAAATAAACATTGATCCCGGCTATATATCTCTGGAAAGATTGGTGCTGGCCACCGGGAAAAATTACAGCCATCGTATCTACCTGTCTAAAGGCATTTATGTGGATCTGAGCCTCATCTTTTACAAAGGAAGTTTTGTTCCTCTTCAGTGGACTTACAAAGATTATGCAAGTCCAGAGAACATCGCCTTTTTCAATAACGTGCGGGAAAGGTACAAAGGGCAACTGAGGGAAATAGTGGACTGATGACAAATGACCAATGACAAAAGTGAAGGAGTGAGTGTTGATTAAAAGTATGACCGCCTATGGGCGCGGGGAGCACAGTGAGGGTGATACAACGTTAACGGCTGAGCTCAAGTCGTTGAACAACCGTTACCGGGATGTGGTTCTCCGGATACCAAAGAGCTTTCAAGCCCTTGAGGACGAGATCAGATCACAAATCGCATCAAGGGTAAGACGGGGACGAATCGAAGTATCCCTTCAAATGGGAAGAAATGCCGCAGAGTCCGAATATGACCTGGAGCTCAATCTGCCTCTGGTCAGGTCGCTCATTCAGATATTTGAGGACCTAAATGAACAGTTTGGACTTGATGATAAGATAGCACCCGA
>JASFIT010000012.1:0-25057 GCA_050122535.1 Desulfobacteraceae bacterium
TTCTTAAAAGAAAATTTTAGACAACGCCCCCGGTTTCCGGGGGCTTCTAAGCCTCCCGAGAGGATTCGGGAGGCGCTTTATAAAATCCTGCAAGGGATTTTAATGACAGAACAAGGCCTCAGGGCTACCCGGTATTGTGCACCATCCTTAAGGGCACTCTGCAAATTTTCTGGCCCCACCAGAGAATGCCGGTTAGCCAAGCAGCTTTTGAGACGCCTAAGGTATTACAATATTTCAAAGTGGATCGCATCTGCCTCATGGGGCACATTATCTCCATTGCAAACCAAAAAGGGGGCGTGGGAAAAACAACCACCGCCGTGAACCTGTCCGCTTCTCTCGCAGCGGCCGAGAGGTCATGTCTTCTCGTGGACTGTGACCCTCAGGGTAATGCCACCACGGGCCTGGGATTCGACAAATCCAATCTGGAAGATGGCCTCTATGAATTTATGCTCGGCTCTGCAGCTGAAGACGGGGTTATCATTGATACGGAATTGGCAGGCCTGGACCTGATTGGGGCTACAACGGATCTCATTGGAGCGGAGGTTGAGATGGTCTCTGCCGATGAGAGGGAGTATCGACTCAGGAAGCGGCTCCTTTCGCTAAAAGGAAGATATGACTATATCCTCCTGGATTGTCCCCCTTCACTCGGATTTCTAACAGTGAATGCCCTGACAGCCTCCGACTCGGTCCTGATTCCCCTGCAGTGTGAATACTACCCCCTCGAGGGGTTGACGCAACTGCTGAAAACCATATGGGCTGTGAGGAAGCGGCTCAACCCGACTCTGGATGTGGTCGGAATCCTGCTCACTATGTATGACTCTCGCAATAACCTCTCCATCCAGGTGGCGGAGGAGGTGCGGGGACATTTTAAAAAGAATGTATTTGAGACCATTATTCCACGCAATGTCCGTTTAAGTGAGGCCCCAAGTCATGGGAAGCCGGTTCTTCTCTATGACATTAAGTCCCGGGGTGCTCAGAGTTATCTGGCACTTGCAAGAGAACTTGTTAAGCGAGAAGAGGGAAGAAATGACGAAGCGTAAGGCCCTTGGCAAAGGGCTCTCGGCACTTATTCCAGATGCGAATAGACTGGGTGGGGAGGAAGGAGAATTTTTTCAGTGCCCCATTGCAGAGATTGAGCCCAACCCCCTCCAGCCCCGTCAAGAATTTGGAGGTCCTGAATTTGTTGAACTGGTCAAGTCCGTGAAAGAGAAGGGGATCCTTGCACCCCTTCTGGTAAGCAAGACGGCAGGAGGGTACCGGCTCATAGCCGGTGAGCGCCGCTGGCGTGCAGCACAAAAGGCAAGGCTGGAGAGGGTCCCTGTCGTGGTTCGCGAGAGCACACCTATGGAGTCATTGGAACTGGCCCTTGTGGAAAATATTCATAGAAAGGACCTGAATCCCATCGAGGAGGCCCATGCCTATAAGAAATGGCTGGGGGACACCAAGAGGACCCAAGAGGCCCTTGCCAAGAGATTGGGCAAGGAGCGTTCCACCGTCACGAACATGTTAAGACTCTTGAACCTTCCCAAACTCATTCAGGAAGATATCATCCATGAGCGCCTGAGCATGGGGCATGCCCGCGTTTTGGCCGGAGTCAAAGGAAGCGCAGAGAAAAGGAAGATAAGGGATCTTATTATCCAGAAGGCCCTCTCTGTTCGTCAAGTGGAAGAACTGGTGAAAAGAAAGAAGAAAGGCCCGCAGCGTAAAAAACCAGCAGAAGCTGAAGAGGCGTATTATTTCAAGACCCTCGCTGACAGCCTCAAAAGATCTTTGGGAACAAAAGTGGATATCAGGAGGCGCGGCAAGCAGGGAAGCATCGTTATCTATTTTTATTCTGATGAGGAATTGGATCGCCTGCTGGACCTTCTCTCATGAGAATACTGATTGCAACAGTATATGATACGGGATTCTAGTAACGGGTCCCAAAAATAATCTTAAGAATATGGGACACCTAAAAGTCATTGCGAGGAGCCGTAGGCGACGAAGCAATCTCCTCCAAGCTAGCGAAAAAAGTAACTTTCGTGACATGAGATTGCTTCGCTTCGCTCGCAATGACCTCTTATGCTGGCGTTATTTATGCAAAGAAGTTTAGGGACGCGACACTAGCGAATGCCCATCCAGAAATGTATAAATGGTCACTTGCAGTTTCCATATCAGAAATGAGACATTTTTCTGCAAGGTCAAGGCTTCCGGGAACCCGCGCCGTAGGCGTGGGACTGAGCGGAGCAAAGCGAGCGCGAAGAAATCAAGGGATTGCGCGGAGACGTACATATGGTACGTCGCACAAGGAATCCCGCTGATTGACGCAGAGATTGCAAAAAAGGGCCATTTCTGGATGGAAACTAGCTATCCACAGGCGCAGTATGATATAGGATGGCTATATGCTTGCTCATTGCGGGAGAGCCCAAGTGCCATGGACGGTAAGAGGATACAGCGAGCGATCCTGATTAGTGCCCGTTCTTATTAGGGCCGTTATTGCAACGTTCTGCACAGGGCCAAGTCCCAAGTCTTTATGGGGAAACGATGATAATCATGGTCATGGACGGGCAGGGTGGTGGTATCGGAGCAACCATCATCAAGGGCCTTCGGACTGCAATCAGCGAAGAGGTGGAGATACTGGCCCTTGGCACCAACTCCATTGCCACCTCGCGCATGATGAAAGCGGGGGCCAATAGGGGCGCCACGGGGGAGAATGCCATTGCGCATACCAGCCCCAGGGTGGACGTCATTATTGGACCACTGGCGATCTTAATGCCCAATGCCATGATGGGTGAGGTGACGCCCGCGATGGCCCGGGCCGTGAGTTCCAGTGAGGCCAGGAAGATCCTCATTCCCTTGACACAGGAGAGGGTGAAACTTGTGGGTACCAAAGGGGAGCCCTTACCCCACCTGGTGGATCAGGTGGTGCAAGATATAAAGGAGATGTATGAAAATGTGTGAAGCAGCAGCCTATTTGTTAAAAGAGGGTAAGGAAGAGCTCGTTTTGGAGAGCGTTGATCTTCTGGAATCGGATGGGAGTCAGATAAAGATGATCAATATTTTCGGGGAGCAAAAGAAGGTGAAGGCCAAGATCAAGGCCCTCTCGCTGGTGGATCATAAAATCCTGCTTGAACCGATGTAGCCCATTTCCAAAAATTGGGGTAATTATTCAAGAACACGTTTTGGCAGTCTTTCAAACCACTTAGCTTCTAAAACAAATACGAAAGTCGAATTTGGTCCATGGGATTTCCATGAAGAGGAGGTGGAATTCATGATTGAGGAAATGGCCAAGAAGATCTTTTGGTTAGGACATGATAGCTTCAGGATTGAGGCCGCAAAGACCATCTACATCGATCCCTATCAGATTTCCTCTGGCCCCGAGGCGGATCTAATTCTGATTACGCACGAGCATTTTGACCATTGCTCGCCCGAGGATGTGTCCAAGATTCAGCGATCAGGAACGGTCATCGTCACGGAGAAAGACTCTGCAAAGAAGCTCTCAGGAGATGTGAGGGTCATTGCGCCTGGTGAATCTGTCAAGGTGGATGATGTGATGGTGGAGGCGGTACCTTCCTACAACACGGACAAGGACTTTCACCCCAAGAAAAACGCGTGGCTCGGTTTCATTGTGGACGTGGAAGGGGTCCGCCTTTATCATGCGGGAGATGCAGACTTTATCCCTGAGATGAAGGACTTCAACGTGGATATAGCCCTTCTGCCTGTCTCCGGCACCTATGTGATGACGGCGGATCAGGCCGTTGAAGCCGCCTTGGCCATCCAACCAAAACTGGCCATACCCATGCACTATGGGGCGATTGTAGGCGATGAAGGGGATGCCCTCAACTTCAAGAAGGCCTTGGAAGGAAAGGTGGAGGTGCTCGTTCTACCCAAGTCCTAAGACGGATGCAGAACAGACCTAAGGTCTCTCGGCGAACCCATGCTTAAGATCTTCCGGGAGCTTGAGATAATATTCCCCTTCCTCCTTTTTTCCCCTTTTGAGGCATCCCCTTCCATAGATCTGACATTTGAGGGTCAACTCTTGAAGCGTCGCCTGAAACTGGGCATCGCTGAGTTGTCCACTTCTAAGAAGCTTGACGAGTGCCTTTATCCGAAACAGGTCCAACCCCTTGAGCCCCGAAGATAACTGATCTGGAAATCCCCCCTCTTTGACGACCAGGTGCCTGGGAATCAGGTGGATGGGATATCGACAGGAGATTCTCAGCCACAGATCATAGTCCTCACAGGCAGGGAGATCTTCATCAAAAAGCCCCACCTCATCCAGGAGCGATCGCTTCAACACGACCGAGGATGGGCTCACCAAGCATAGCTTCAGAGAGGGAACGAATATCTCCCCTGAGGGTTTTAGATGCCGTTTCCCAGGATTAACGCGAAGCCCCTTCCTTATCCAAATCTCTTCTGTCTGGCATGCAACGGCCTCTGGATTTCGTTTGAAAAAGGCTATCTGGGTGGATAATTTCTTGGGTAGCCAGTAATCATCCGAATCGAGGAAGGCAACAAAGGGATATCGGGATGCCCTTATCCCTCTGTTTCTGGCGGCAGAGACACCCATGTTGTCCGGATGCCTAATATATTTTATGTAGCTCATGACTGGCTTTAAGCAATCTGCGGTCCCATCATCAGATCCGTCATCCACAACAATAACTTCACAGTCGGTGAATGTCTGGTATAGGACAGAGGAAATGGCCCGGAGCAGCTTTCGGGCTCTGTTGTATGTGGGAATGATGACACTAACGGCGCTCATGAGAAGATCTGCCAGATGAGCGCCAAAAGGCCCGCAAGAAAGAAATTCCCTTCCACCATGGCTTCGAGGCGGGTACCAGGATACAGCCACCTCTTTTGATAGATGAGGAGACAGAGTCTCAAGGAGAGAAAAACGAGGAGAAGGAGATATGAAAACGGACCCGCCAGCCCGGTGAGGGCGGCTGAGGCAAGGACCAGGGCGCCAAATAGGATAATCCACTTGAGAAGAAGCAGGGTCCTTTTCTCCCCCAGAACAATAGGGAGTGTTTCCACACCAACGATCAGGTCTCCTTGGACCTGAAATATATCAAAGAGGGCTGATCTCACGTAAACCATTGAAAATACAAAGAAAAATGACAAAATGGCGGTGGGCCACGCCATAGATGTGGGCTCCAGCAGTGGCAGCAGACTAATGAGCACACCCCAAGCAAGGGCCACGGAGAGGGTTTTTGAGCCTGGGATGTCTTTGATTTTGGAATACCGCCAAAGATGCCTCAGGCTAATAGGCACGATCGGGATACTGTATATGATTCCCAGAACGCTCAGCCCTGCAATGGCAAAGAAGACCATGGTACCCAGGTAGTAGGAAAGACCCAGTACGCCAATCATGGAGAAAACGCCGGACAGGATCAGAGAGCCCCGATGCTTCCTGTAAAAACTTGCCCTCTCTGGGTCGTTGTAGGTACTGGCTCCCTTATCCAAAAAACGATTTAGTACATGCATAGCGTAGATATACAACAGGGCAAGGCAAGGATGAATGAGATCGGGTCTTCTATTTGACAGGATTGCAGCCGCATAGGCGAGGGCAAAACCCCCAAATGCCACTAAAAGATTACTGAGCAACATGAACTTGAAGGCATTTTTGATCCATCTGCCAAGAAAAGTTTCCCGGTGACTCTGGATCGCCTCTATCTCCTTGACCACGTTCTTGATCATCCAGTTGGGTGTGGAGGCACCGGCCGTGACACCAATGACCTCCATGCTGGAGAGCTTCTCCTTGTCCAGGTCCTTTTCTGTCTCCACATGAAAGGTGGGCAGACCTGCCTCTTCAGAGATCTGGACCAGGCGTTTTGTGTTTCCACTGTGGTATCCCCCCACAACGACCACGGCATCCACCTGACCCACAAAAGATCGAATCTCTTCCTGTCGATTGGTTGTGGCATCGCAAATGGTGTCAAACGTGAGGGCATCTGGAAAACGCCTCATAATTGCTTCCACAATTTCTTTATACTTCTCCTCGTCCTGTGTGGTCTGCGCAACGAGGAACACCTTCTCCATATCAGGGATTGTCGACACCTCATCCAGACTATTGATCACGTGCGCCCGACCGTTGCCATAGCCCAGCAGGCCTACCACCTCCGGGTGATCCCTGTCCCCCACAATAATAGCCGTATATCCTTTCTTGGTGTGGTAGCGAATGATGGCCTGGACCCGAGCTACCCTAGGGCACGTGGCGTCGATAAGTCGGAGACCGGACTCCCTCAAAGCCTTCCTCTGATCGGGGGGAATACCGTGGGCCCTGATGACCAGGGTCCCCTCATGGAATTTATCAATATCTTTGAGTGATGTGACGCCCTTGGATTCAAGAAGTTCCATCACCTGTTTGTTGTGAATGAGGGGACCGAAAGTGGAGATTTGGTCTTGGCCTTTGTTGGCTTCCGTAAGCACCATCTGCATAGCTCGCCGGACCCCCATACAAAATGCCGCAGTTTTTGCTAGCCTGACTTTCAAGTCTCTTCGTCCTTCAAAGTGGAAAAATAGTTATCCATGGTCGTGACCAAAGATTCCAGGTCTTTAATGCGGGTAATGCTTCCTCGGAAGCGACTACTGTGGGGCAGTCCTTTCGTATACCAGAGGAGAAGTCCCCGCATGGCAAGGGCCGCTCTTTTTCCACCTATGGCATCGGATAAAAGGTGGTAGTGCTCTATGAGAAGTGATCTGCGCTCATCCAAATCAGGACGGTGGACCGGAAGCCCTTGGGCCAACTGCAGGATCTGTTTGAATATCCACGGATTTCCAATGGCTCCTCTCCCCACCATGACCCCGTCACATCCTGTTTGCCTCATCATCTGAAGGGCCTGGGTTGGTTCGAAGATATCTCCATTACCGATCACAGGAATTTTCACGCGATCTTTCACCTGGCCGATCAAGCGCCAGTCGGCACAAACAGAGTAGCTTTGGGTGGCGAATCTTGGATGAACCGTTATGGCGTCGACACCACAGTCTTCCACCACCCGGGCAAGTTCGCATGCGACAGGCGCTTCAGGAGACCATCCGGCCCGGATTTTCACGGTTAATGGAATAGGGCAGACACGGCGCACGGCTGAAACAATCGCTGCAACACGCCTCTGGTCACGGAGAAGAGATGCACCCGCCCCGGTCTTAACCACCTTCTTAACGGGACAACCCATATTGATATCCAAGAGGTCGGCTCCGGCGTTCACGACCACCTGGGCAGCGCTAGCCATGACATCTGGGCTCGGTCCGAAGATCTGTACCGCAAGAGGCTTTTCTCTGGGATCACTACTCATATAGTCGTGGGTCTTTTTTTTACCCAATGTGAGTCCCATGGCACTGACCATTTCCGTTGTAACCAGTCCTGCGCCCAACTTCTTAACCATGAGACGAAAAGGAAGGTTGGTGATCCCGGCCATGGGAGCCATGATCACGAAGCTCTCAAGACTTAGATGCCCTATGCCCAGCATGGAGCCATTGTAAGAGAGTTGTGAAAGAATTACAACTCTAGCGAATGGGGAAAGAAATGCTTATAATCGTGCAGTCTCATTAGTACAGCTGTACAGTGTGGAGAAGAACCGGCACTTGATCGGCGTTGGTGCCTGGATAATTGAGAAATGCATAAAATCATGGGCTTCCTCTTGCTTTGAGGTGAACGATGGTCGTTCCCCAGCTTGAGGGGCCGGTGTCCAGCTTGAATTCCAGGACCAAGGGATGATTTTCCAAGAGGCCATGAACGGTGCGTCGAAGCACGCCTTTGCCTTTTCCGTGGATAATTCTCACTTCGTAAATGTCTTTATCCACACACGCGCTGAGATACTCATCCACCAAAGAGGCCACCTCCTTGGGGTTGAATGTGTGGAGGTCGAGGACCCCGTCGATAGGGATATGGATTACGTTATCATTCTCTTCTGTAAAATCCCCTGGTTCCACCCGTCTATACTCTCTCCAAATTTATTTGGTCCTGGAAATTTTCCGAGAGCGCATCGGTCAGGTTTTCATAATCTTTTTCCGTTTCCACTTCCACCACAAGATCTCTATCATCCAACACCTTTAAGAAGCCATGTCTTTTAACCACTTCAATGACTTTTTTGACATCAGCGGTAACCCATCCCTTCATCCTCAGGACCAGTTCATCACCCTTAAAGGCGCGTTCTATGGTGAGATCAACCTGCCTCCTTTTGGCGTCCCACCCAACAACCGCTGGTTTGACAATAACCGGCGTGACTGGATCATGCATAGCAGCACAGCGAAACCAGAGTTTAGCGCGAATCATTCTGCGACCCCGTGGAATTTTTTTCGAACACGATGAAGCTCACCGCAACGATTTGAAAAATGGCCTCAAACACGTTGACCATTGCAAAAAATTGTAAGACAAATGTATAGCGTATATACTAAATAGCAAGGGCATTGTCGATTTAAAAGATTGGAATTTTGGATGATGGGAGGTACACGATGGCCAAGTCTCGTTTCAATCCCTTTCGAACCGCTTTAGACCAATTCAATCAGTACGCAGAATATTTGGGCGTGGAAGAAAATATCAGGCGCCGCATTGCGGCCATTGATCGGGAACTAACTGTGAATTTTCCCGTTAAGATGGATGACGGGTCTCTGCAAATGTTTATGGGATACCGAGTCCAGCATGATCGTTCACGCGGGCCCTTTAAGGGAGGAATTCGGTATCACCCTGAAGTAAACCTGGATGAGATCCGCGCAATGGCCATGTTGATGACTTGGAAATGCGCCGTTGTGGGCATCCCCTATGGAGGCGCCAAAGGCGGCGTGTGCTGCAATCCCAAAGAGATGTCAAAAGGGGAGATCGAGCGTCTGACCAGGCGGTTTACCAGTGAGATTTCCCTTCTCATCGGTCCAGAAAGCGATATCCCGGCCCCCGATATGTACACGAATGCTCAGGTCATGGCATGGATCATGGACACGTATAGCATGAACAAGGGGTATTCGGTGCCTGGTGTGGTGACTGGGAAACCATTAAGTATTGGGGGATCCCTGGGTCGTGAAGAGGCGACGGGAAGGGGTTGTGTATTCAATACACAATTCCTGGCGCAGGAGCAGGGGGTTTCGTTGGATGAAAGCAAATTCGCAGTCCAGGGTTTTGGGCAGGTGGGAGGGGTCGTGGCGCGTCTCTTCCATGAGTTAGGTGGCCGGGTTGTGGCGGTGAGTGATTCTTCAGGCGGCGTCTATAATCCAAAGGGGCTCCAGATCGCTGCCCTGCGCCAGCACAAGCAAGAGACAGGAAGGTTGTCCGATTTCCCTGGCGCCGATGACATCAACTCTGATGAGGTCCTCCAGGTGTCTTGTGATATCCTCGTCCCTGCTGCCCTCGGGCACCAGATCACTTCGGAAAATGCCGCAAAGATCCAGGCCCAGATCATTGCAGAAGCAGCCAACGGACCGGTGGACCCAGATGGAGAAGAGATATTACTGGATGCAGGCAAGGTGCTCCTCCCTGACATTTTGACCAATGCGGGGGGCGCCGTCGTTTCCTATTTCGAGTGGGTGCAAAACAGGCAGAAGCTCTTTTGGGAGGAGGCGGATGTCAACAAGCGCCTCCACCAGATCCTGAACAAGGCATTCAATGAGGTCTACACCATCGCCCAGGAGAAAAGGATTGATTTGAGACGAGCCGCTTATGTCCTTGCCATCGACAGGGTGGCAGAAGCGGTGAGAGATCGAGGAATCTTCCCCTAAACTTACCTTTACAGACAATTCCAGCGTCACAGCAAAGGATATGGGTCCAGATACCCGGCACTGCCCAAGCCCCGCAAGAGCTAGTAGGACGAAGCCACGGCCCTTTTCGAAAGGCCGTATCTCAAAAAAATTCCACCGCATCCCGCAGCGACCCAATATTTTGCGGTTTGCGCCTCTGCGCCCATGGGAGTCTCCGGTTACTTTGTTAAACCGCAAAATATTGGGTCACCGCCCACTCACTCAGTAGATGCGGCCTTGAGAAAAGGGGCGTGGCTTCGGAGTGAAAGAGCAAAGCTCTACTTTACCGGTGCGAACACTGAAGCATCTTTCCAGGAGCAAAGCTTAACTATACCATCGCGCCCTACGGGATGGGTTTTGAGATGACTAAAACTTAACCTTGGGTGCTTCCTGTCGCTCTTTGGGGACTTCGAAGAAGGCGGCTTTTTCAAAACCGAACATTCCAGCAAGGAGGTTGGTGGGAAAACGCCGAATCCTGATGTTGTAAACTTTGACGGTTTCGTTGTAACGACGGCGTTCAACGGCAATGCGGTTTTCGGTTCCCGCCAGCTCATCCTGGAGGCGGATGAAATTGGTATTTGATTTCAAGTCTGGATAACGCTCCACGACCAGCAACAATCGGGAGAGGGCAGCCGACAGTCCATTGTTGGCCGAAATTTTATCATTAATGGTCGTGGCGCCACCCACCTTGGCCCGCGCTTCAGTGACCTTGAGAAATACCTCTTTTTCTTGGGCCGCATAACCCTTTACCGTCTCCACCAGGTTAGGGATCAGGTCATAACGGCGTTGGAGCTGATTCTCCACCTGAGCCCAGGCCGCTTTCACGCCCTCGTCCATGGTCACAAGGCTGTTGTAGGTCCCTTTCAGGTAGGAGTAGGGAATCAGAATAACAACGATAACAATAGCGGCAATGACGAGTAATTTTTTTTGCTTGCTGGTCATTTCATCCTCCCAATGTATCAACGATTTTTGAAAGCTTTCGTACTTCCTTCAGATAGGCCTGAAACAAGGATTTGGTCTCTGTATCGTCTGGTTTTATCTTTTCTTCTTTGATGTCGAGGAGTTTTTGAAAAAGTTCTCCGTCCAAGTCAAAGGCATCACATGTGAGATTAACAACGTCTCGCCTTTCTTCGGGGATTTCTTTCTCTTTAAGATATAGGAGCGCATCGAAGATGGCGACAAAGGCCTGAATGGACTGGCCAATGACGCCCCTTAAGGCCTTCCCCTTGCCGCCGGTCTCCATGAAGGCCTCCCTGAGCAAGAGCAGTTTCCCTTTGATCTCACGTTCACACTGCAGCCGCACAAATTGGGGATCAAGGTAGAGGTGTTTCAAGATATCTTTTCCATAGACCAGTACATGGCTGCGCTGAAAGTTCAGATATTCAATAGGGAAGACATCCAGGGAGGATTCCACGTAAAGTTCTGTGAGAAAAAGGGGAATGGCCACCTTCCGTTTTTGCCAGGTCTCCACCACCTTAAAGGCCAGGTCAAGGCGTTCGATCCCCTCTTCAGAGAGGACAATCATAAAATTGATGTCCGACTTTCCAGGCCGATAATCTCGGCCTGCGGCACTTCCATACAGGATGATGCTTACAAGGTCATCGCCAAAGAGGCCTTTGTAGTCATCAATAATAGCCGGGAATATCTCCTTCGGATCTTGTACAGTCTTCGCCATAAGCACTCCTTTTGAATCCTATCTTAAAAACCCCCTCCTGCGCCTCCACCGCCGCTCATCCCTCCGCCGAATCCACCAAAACCGCCACCAAAGCCTCCGAAACTGCCCCCGAATCCTCCGCTGCCATACCTGGGGCCGCCTCCGCCCATGAGCAGGGGAAGGAAAAATATCCAGGACCCGCCACGCCGCCTGCCCACAAACATAAAGAGGAAAAAGATCAGCAAAAGGGGGATAAAAGAGAGACGGGATCTTCTCTTTTTCGGGGCCCTCACGGGTACCTGACCGGTCAATGTCACGCCTGAATCTTTGGCAATGATCTGGGAAACGGCTGCCGTGCCGTTTAGCAGACCCTCGCCAAACTTGTTATGTTTCAGATAGGGAAGCATATAGCGATCCCGTATCTCACCCGCAAGACCATCGGGGATTATGCCCTCAAGACCATAACCCACCTCGATGCGCATTTTTCTTTCTTTGATCGTAACAAAGATGAGAACCCCTTTGTCTTCCCCTTTTTTCCCTACGCCCCATACTTCATATAGACGGTTTGCATACTCATTGTAATCTTCACCGCCAATATCTGGCATGGTGACAACCACCACAGGAGTCCCTGTCTTGTTAAGCAGCTCTGACGTGATGCTGACAAGCTTTTGTTCGTAGGTTTGAGGGATCACGTTGGCAAAATCATTGATGAGTCCCTTTGGCTTAGGAAAAGGCTGTTCAGCCAAAGTGGCAAGGGGAGTCAAAAGAAAGGCGAGGGTAAAGATAAATGGGAGCGTGCCCTTTTTTATGTGCAAGAATAAACGCATATTTTGTAGCAAGGTTGAGATATAGCTTTTGTGCAATTGTGATTATCACAGGCTTGCTAATTTATCAACTCAAGCATTTTGTCAACCTTTGTCGTTGGTTCCTTGCAGGCGTAGTTCATGCAGACATAGGCCGTGGCCTTGCCATCAAGGCTTTCCTGATACTTAATGTACTCGGCCAGCTTGTCCACGCGAGGGGATTTCATGTCCGCTGGACGAAAAAGGGTTACCTTGTTGGGAATAAAGCGGCTTCGGAGGGCCTCTAACATCTCCTTGGTATCATTCGCCTCAGACTTGCCAACAATAACCACCTCGTAGGAAGGTCCTATCCCGAAATCCACGGCCACGAGCAATTGGGTATAGCCGGACGGAAATTGCTTCACGGCCTTGGAAAAGGCGCGCCCAATGTCCATAGCCCTCTCTTCCAAGTGGGTATTTGCGGTAAAACGTGCAAGCCTCAGCAGGTTTAACATGGCCACAGCGTTACCCGATGGAACAGCCCCATCATAGATTTCTTTTTTGCGAACGAGCAGGGCCTCTCCATCATCCGGTGTGAAGAAGAGTCCACCCGACTTGTCATCCCAGAAGTGCTTCAGCATCTCCTCATTCAGTTTCAACGCCGTTTCTAGATAATGCGCATCAAACGTGGCCTCATAGAGTTCGATCAAACCCCAAATGAGAAAGGCATAATCATCCACGTTGGCCGTAATCCCGGCTTGGCCGTCCCGGTACCGATGGAGGAGACGACCATTGGGTTTTCGCATCTGGTCAAGGATGAATCCAACAGCCTTCTCGGCCGCTTCCGCATAGCTTGGCTCCCCAAAGGCCCGGGATCCTTTGGCAAGGGCGGCGATCATCAGGCCATTCCAATCCGTCAGGACTTTGTCATCCTTGTGCGGATGGATACGTTTTTCGCGGGCCGCAAAGAGTTCCTCTCGTACCGACTCTAACAGATCCTGGAGATTTTGTTCTGGCATCTTCAGGTCCGAGGCCATGTCAGACCGGGATTTCTTGAGATGCAAGATATTGGCACCCGTTTTCTTCCCTGTCGCCTCTTCCAAAAAATTGCCCTCCTTTTCCACGTTGAACAATTCTATCAGGAAATCGGCTTCTTTCTTTGTGACGACCTCACGAATTTCCGCCTCTGTCCAGACATAGAACTTCCCTTCAACACCTTCACTATCGGCATCTTCGGCAGAGTAAAATCCCCCGGTAGGCGCGGTCATATCCCGTAAAACATAGGCAAAGATTTCTTCTGCCGTCTTTTTATACTCTGCATTTTCCATGGCCTGATAGGCTTCCACGTAGGCCATGGCCAGCATAGCCTGGTCGTAGAGCATTTTTTCAAAATGGGGCACCAGCCATTCCTGGTCCGTGGCGTAGCGATGGAACCCCAAACCCATATGGTCGTAAATACCGCCCTGTCGCATTTCCCGGAGGGTTTTCTCAACCATTTGGAGGGCCTTCTGATTGTTTGTCCGTTTCCAATAACGCAGTAGGAAGTAAAAGTTATGGGGGGTGGGGAACTTAGGCGCTTTGCTGAACCCCCCAAACCTTTCGTCAAAGCGTTCGGCCAGCTGCTCATAGGCAGCATCTAAAGTTGAAGATTCAGGTCCTTGTCCCGGAGAGTCACTTTCCACAGATGTGAGGGCTCCCACGATTTTTTCGGCAGAATCCAAGACCTCATGCCGGCGCTCCTTCCAGACCTGCTTGACCCGGGGAATGAGCTCCGTCATTCCCATTCTTCCAAATCGGCTTTCCTTTGGAACATAGGTTGCGGCGAAGAAGGGCCTTTTGTCCGGCGTCATAATGATACTAAGAGGCCATCCCCCACTGCCCGTCAAGATTTGACAGACGGTCATATAGATATGGTCTAGATCGGGCCTCTCTTCCCGGTCCACTTTGATGGAGACGAAGGCCTCATTCATTAGCTTGGCCACCTCATGGTCCTCAAAGGATTCCCGCTCCATGACGTGGCACCAGTGACAGGTGGAATAGCCAATGGACAAAAATATGGGTTTGGCTTCCTTTTGCGCCTTCTTAAATGCCTCTTCTCCCCAGGGGTACCAGTCCACAGGGTTATATGCATGTTGCAGCAGATAAGGGCTTTTCTCATGAATCAGGCGGTTCGGTCGTTTCTCTGCGTTCTTGTATTCTTTTGCGTGTGCCATAGGTATTGGTCTCCAAGTATTTAGCGCTAATAGGATTAAAGTAAGCACGATAATTGACTTAACAATGATTGTGGCTGAACACGATGTGTAAACGCTTTTAGAATTCATTGGATTTATTTGGCGTTAATGTGAATATTGCGTTTAATGTATCGAATGCTATTAGGATTAAACTAAGCACTAAGAAGTGTCTTAACAATAATTCTGGCATAGATTAATGCACATATGTTCATAAGACCCAAAGGATGGGTCTGGCCTAAATAGGAGGGTTGATGTGATCTGACTGGGGTTTGGGATTTCAGGGAATTTATAGGGTCCTTTTTGGGGGAGATCCCCGGAAGAAGATTATGGCTTGCTTTCAATGGCGATTATATCCCCGGGCCGGATTTTTCCGCCCTCTAGCACGCGGGCAAAGATGCCCTCTTTCGGCATAATGCAGTCGCCGGCCTTATAATAAATGGCGCATCTATTGTGGCATTCTTTGCCAATCTGGGTAACCTCCACGCGCACGCGATCTCCCAGCCTCAATTGGGTCCCAATCGGTATTTCATGCCAGTCGATCCCAGAGGTGGCGATGTTCTCGGCGAAATCACCAAAGGTCACCTCGAGCCCTTGATTGCGAGCCTGTTCAATGCTTTCGGCTGCCAGGAAGCTTACCTGGCGATGCCAGGGGCCTGCATGGGCATCGCCCTCTATGCCATGTTCTTGAACGAGGAGGGCCTCATCCACGATCTTCTTGCGGGTTCCCTTTTTCTTGCTGACGGCAACGGAGACAATTTTCATCACAGATTCCCTAATTGACGCGAAATCAGGTGCTACGCCCCTTTCGCTTTGGGTGTTAGTAGAGGCGCAAAGACCTCACAAGTTCTGCACATCTTTATCTTTTCACCCCAATCCTGTTGAACGGTCCCCTCGCAGATGGTGCCGTTAATGAACCAACAGAGCTTGCCGGCGCGAAATTCCCATGCAGGGCATTGTTTTTTCTGAAAAGAAGGGCATTTTTTGACGGTCCAGCAGGATTTGATTTTTTCATCCTTCTCCTTTTTTCGGGCGAACAGGAAGAGCATCTGCCGTTCCGCATGAATAGGAATCCTTCGCCATCCCTGCTCGTAGCTGTGTACAGCTTTGAGGGAAGTGCCCAACAGTTCAGCCATCTGCTTCTGCGTTTTGCCCAGTTCCTTCCGAATATGTACGAATTCCTCTTTCTTCATAAATGCCTCCGGAAAACAATTTTAGGACTGGAGCCCAATCATTCCACCCGAATGAAACTATGTCACAATGTGGCCCCCATAATCAAGAAAAAACCCCGTTCCCCCTGGAAAGGGAACGGGGCATGGTAGGAAAGGGGTTAATGCGCTTAAGGGTATATTCTACCTGGAAATGGGCGCTGCCTCCGGCGGCATGGCCGTATTGCCCGTCGCATTGGGGAAGTCCTTTGCGATATAGGCCTTTTCATTCTCCTCGATCAGCTCGCGCGCCTCTTCCATGAAGCTATTATAACGCTTCTTGCATTCGTAAAAGCCGTGCCACCAGGCATAGTCAGGGGCCATCATGGCCGCACCGAAACGGGCCCTTCGACCCTCATGGTGCCAGAGCTCATAGTACTCGATCTCCAGTTCCTCGTCAAAAAACTTGGTTTTGTCCAGCAAACCTTTCTCGTAGAGATCGTCGAGCATCTTTTTGGCCGGCTTGAAGTAGACGTCGTTGTACTCGATCATCACCTTATCCATTTTGACGAAGTGACCATCGGTCCAGCTCTTACCGTGGCATTGCATGCATATTTCCCGCATCTTTGCCCTTTCTGTCTTCCAGTTGCTCTTAGCAGGGAAGGGCTTGAAATCCTCAGGACGGATCGTGAGCGGGGCCTGGGACTCCCAGGCGAGTCGCTCGGTTACATCATGGGATGTGAGTACCGAACCAGACCCTGACATGTGACAACCGGCACAGGTGGGTGCCCTATAATCCACGCCAGGGGACCAGGTCCCTGGCGCCGCATTCCAATTGTAGGTATCTCCATGGGCCGTGTAGATGTCGCCATGTTTGGATTCCATATAGATCTCTATCTGGGGGTGATCGGGTCCCAGGTGGCACTGACCACAGGCCTCCGGCTTTCTCGCCTCCATCACGGAGAAGCGGTGCCGTGTGTGACAACTGGTGCAGCTTCCTCGACTACCGTCCAGATTGATACGTCCCACACCCACATTGGGCCAAGTGTCCGTACTCAGCACACCATCCTTGACCTTCAAAACGGTTCCGTGGCAAGTGAAACAACCGGAAAGGCGTTCAAAGTCGCTGTTCATTCCCTTTTTCAGCCATGGATCGATCTTCCAGATGATCTCAAGGGTATTGGCGTGCTTACTCTGTGCATACTGTTTGGACTCGTCCGGGTGACAACGGGAGCAATCCTTCGGTGTAACCGCGGCCGCGACCGGGACCTTGTACTCCTTTGTCCCATACTTCAGGTCGGAGCGCTCATACTGCTTGTAGTGCTCTTTACTCACGTCAGGATCGAACTCTTCGGCCTTGTGGCAGTCAAGGCAGGTAATGTTCGCATTGGCATGCCGGCTATACGCCCAGTCGGCAAATATCCCTGGACTCTCCGTTTTGTGGCACTGGATGCACGCCACAGCCTCCTTGGGCATGCTCCGTTCAATCCTGAATTCCTTGTCTTTGGGCATGTTCTGTGCACCGGCCATCAATGGTCCGGATAAGACGAGCCCAGCTAGCCCACACATCAGGAAAACAATGAATAAGATCCTTTTCATCCTCACACCCCCTTCCTCTTAAAATTGATTATTTTCAATTGAAGATTGAATATTATTCGGCAACAGAAAGGACTGTATTTCCAAGAATCAATCCTCAATATTCAATCCTAGAGTCCTAGGCCTCTATACGTTTCCTGATACTGCTTATACCGATAAACGGGTGTTGCCCGATGGACCAGATTCTTGTGACAATCTACGCACCTTTTCTCATAACCAGGGCGGGCATATAACACCGACCTGTGGGCCAGCATGGCCCCCCTTTTGTCCGGGATATAAAGGATATTTCGGTGGCATTTCTGGCATTGATCGTTCTTGAAAGCGGCATAGGCCTTCTGGCGATTCTTTTCGTGATCATATTCATCCAGAATAAAGACGTGTACGAACAGATCTTTGATGCCGTGCCACGTTTTGGCGTAAAAGAAGTCAAATGTGTCATGGGGGGCGGGCAGATGACAGTCCATACAGTCGGCCACAAATCCCTGGGCGTTATTGGCATGTGTTGAGGTTTTCCACGTGTTGTAGGCGAACTGGATTTCGTGGCACATGGCGCAGAATTGCGGGGTCGTGGTACGAACCATTGTGTAGTAGGTGATACTGAAGATGGGGAAAGCAATAATGATGCCGATGGCTATATAAATGGCGGGCCTAATAGCCTTCTTCCAGGCGGGCGTGGCACTCCCAGAAACACTTTTCGCTTCTGTCATATCCCCTCCACAGGTATTTGAATGGAAAGGGAAAACGGCTGTTTTGGGACAGTGAAGGTGCCTATGGCAAGATTAACCGTAATTATCAGACAGGCTTTCTTATCAATTTTCCATCGGAGAAGTCAAGTCAAAAATGGCAACAAAGTGGTACAAAAACAGACGCTTCCCTTATTACTTATCCGGGGCCTGAATTCTGGAGCGCCTGCCTGACGCTGCATGCCTAAAAGGTGGGTCCAGAAGGCCAAAAAAAAATAGTGAAAAATTTTTTGGAGGCTGTTATGTTAAATTTAACATAAGGTGCTTTTCGGCTGATAATCATGCAGGATTTTGAAACGCTTCTCAAAGGATCTGCGGTCGCCCACGGTCATCTCTGTCCAGGTCAGGTGGTGGGCGTGCGCATGGCCATGCTGGGCTGCCGCCTGATTGGGCTGGATGAGCCGCGGGCCCAAGATCAGACTAAAAAAATTATCGTCTATGTGGAGATGGATCGATGCACCTCAGACGCCATCTGCCATGTGACGGGCGTCAAACTGGGACGGCGGTCATTGAAGTTTATGGACTATGGCATCATGGCCGCCACCTTTGTCAACCTGGAAACAGGGGTGGCTTACAGGATTCTGTCTACGGAGGAAGCGCGTGATCTGGTCCCTGTTTATGCGCCGGAGATTGAAGGGAAATCCATGCAGCAGCTGGAAGCCTACTTGAGGATGCCGGACAGCGTGCTTTTCCGGGTTCAGCAAGTCCACGTGCCCATTGGCGAGTTTGACCTGCCCGGTCCCACGCGGAGCAAGGTTTCCTGCAGCCAGTGTGGGCAGGTGGTTCGGGATCGTCGCGAGGTGCAGGTGGACGGGCTGACGCTTTGCAAGCCATGCGCTCGCGGTGCCTATTTCGAGAATGCCCAAGAGGTCACTTGGCCAGATATGAACTGGAGACCGGATCAAGGGGAAAAACTGGCAGCCTTGAGAAATGAGTCTGACGTTCAGAAGATAGAGGATAACGAACTCTGTTCTGGTTCGCCCAATGCTTCCAAGAAGGAGACCACATCGTGCTAAAAAAGATAAAATTAAAAGAGGCCGTGGGCACCAAATTGGCCCACGATATCACCGAGATTCGCCCCAACGAGTTCAAGGGACCCGCCTTCCGCAAGGGCCACACGGTCTGTGAGGAGGATCTCTGCCGTCTCCAGCGCCTGGGAAAAAACCACCTTTATGTCATTGACAAAGGGGAAGACGAAATTCATGAGAATGAGGCAGCCGCTATGCTGGCCAAATCCCTCGCAGGAGAAGGCATTGTCTGGCAGGATGAGCCACGAGAGGGGAAGATTAACCTGCTTGCGGGTAGAGATGGCCTGTTTTTGGTCAATACCACTGCCCTTGCGGCCTTCAACATGGTGGAAGAAGTCATGTGCGCAACGCTACACACCCACACCCTCGTGAAGGAGGGCACCGCGGTGGCCGCCACCCGGGCCATTCCGTTGGTCATGAAACGGGCACCCATTGAGCGGGCCACTGCCATTGCTTCGCAGAACGGAGCGGTGGTATCGGTTCAGCCCTTGCGGCGCGCCCGTGTGGGTCTGGTCATTACGGGCAATGAGGTCTATCGTGGTCTCATCGAGGATCGCTTTGCGCCCATTCTCACGGAAAAGGTGCGCGCTCTGGGCTCTGAGGTGCTGGGCATAGAGTTTGCGCCAGATGATGCCCAGGTCATCGCCAAAGCGATTCGTTCCCTCCTGGACAAGGGCTGTAATCTGCTCCTATTGAGCGGGGGCATGAGTGTGGACCCAGACGATGTGACGCGACACGGAATTCGGCAAGCGGGTGCCACGGCGTTTCACTATGGTGCTGCCGTTCTTCCCGGGGCCATGTTTCTAGTGGCCTATTTGGGTGACGTGCCGCTTTTAGGTGTGCCCGCGTGTGGTCTCTATCATAAGATAACCGTTTTGGATCTTATCCTCCCTCGCGTCTTGGTTGGAGAGCGAATTGGCAAGGCGGAACTTGCCCTTCTGGGCCATGGGGGTCTATGCAAAGACTGCCCTGAGTGCACATATTCTCACTGCCCTTTTGGTAAAGGGATGTGAGGCTTCATCAGAAATTCGCAAAAACGCTTCGTTCTATCTCACGTTAATGGAATAGAAATCGGGAGGGAATCTCATTCACGCCCACACATCTATTTTTCCTCCGTCGGATACTTGGCCCTGAACCATTCGTGCCAGCCGCCTTTAAGGGCGTAAACTTTACTGTAACCCATCTTCATGAGCTTCTGTGCCGTCCAGGCACTTGTGCCTTCATTGGGTCAGGCGCAGTAAAGGACAAGGGTCTTATCCTTGGCATATTTCGCAGCCCAGGAATCCACATTATCGGAACTCGCTCTGACGGCACCCTTTATTTTGAATTCACTCGCTTTCCAGTCACTGCCCGTTCTCACATCCAAGATGATCACATCCGGGTCAGTCAGCTCCGCTTTCAGCGCCTCCTTTGACATTCTAGGGACATCAACGGCCGCGGCTGTCCAGGCGCCCAAGAGTATCACAGCTAGGGCAACGACCGTAATCCTTAGCATTTTCTTTCTCATATCTTAGCCTCCTCGATTGTAGTCATTCTCACATTCGTGATGAGAAGGAATAATGCCCTTGCCTTAAGGCAAGGGTTAAATTCCCCTTATTAAGAACAAATTTAACCACTGTACGTCGAATGGCAACACCTACACATGGCTCTTCGAAGAAGCAGACTTTTCTCTCCTGCGGGACATACGAATAAAAATAAAGGCAAATATACTGACAGTGACAAGCACGACAAGAATGAATTTCAAGACAAGAGCACCTTCAGGGCCGGTCCACAACAGAGCAGCAAGTCCCATGAGCAGCGATAAGGCACCAACGATCGGCATTACAGGGGAGATAACGGGCTGAAAAGGATGGAGTCGGCCAGCATTTCGCCATCTCATAATCAGGACGGAAATATGAATGGTCGCATAGTGAAGCAACCAGAACCAAATTCCCGTTTTTGTATAAATCTCCAGCAGGGGCTCTCCCGCCATACCTGCGGCCATCATGGTTGCTATACCCAGGACCAATAGTATGAGTGCAAAGGGTACCCGTTTCGACCGTAGGCTGAGAAAGGCGGGCAGAAGACCCTGTTTGGCCATGCCAGAGATCATCCCGGATACGGCCATGAGCAAGGCATTCACGGCTGCGCAACTCCCTGCCAGGATCACCAATCCCATGATGAACCTTCCGTTCTGGCCCATGATCTTCCTTGCCGCAAGCATATGGGGGACGGTGGTCTCTGCCAATTTACTGGGAGTTACATAGTTAAAGGAAACGAAACCCCATAAAGCGAAAATAATGGCGGCCAAGAGGATCCCAAGAATCATCGAACGGATCAGTTTCATGGGATGATGGTCGTCGCTTTCTTTTGCAAATACAGCCAGATCAAACCCGACAAATAGAACGAGACCGAAGAGGATCATCCGGCTCATGCGTAAAGGATGCGGACTTGACACTTCAATAGTGGCAGACGCTTTTCCCAAATGCAACAGACCGACGATGGACAAAAGGAGGAGGCCCAGGACTGCCATGGCTGCAAAAAAGATCTGTGCCCTGCTTGAAACCCGGGGGCCCAGGACATTTATGAGCAAAAGGAATCCCAGCAGGCAGAAGGAAAAACCTAGATTGGGAAACCAGAGGATGAAGATTTCATTGAAGGCATAGCCGGCTGCAGCAAGGATGCTGGTAGCGGCGCAGAGGGTGAATAGGACCCTCGAACAGAGTGGGAGAACGAGGGCTGGAGTGGGACCTATTGACTCCTTGATGAGTCGGGCCTCCCCATCCGCCCCGGGAAAATGAAGGGAGAGTTCCCCAAAGCTGAGAGCCGTAAAGAAATGAACCACCAGGCCGGTGAGTATAACAACCAAGAAGGAGGCTCCCGCTATCCCCATGTTGTTTCCCAAGATCGTCAGGGATCCAGGAGAGAGTAAAAGGCCCATGGCGATGGCAATCAGTGGTATTGAAATCATCATCTCTTGTTATTGAGGAACCTCAGGAGAACAAATAACTTCCCTGAATAGGTGGAGGAAACGACCAAGGGTGGTTACATACCCGTTCCATGAAGTTCACCCTTTAGGGAATAAATCCTCATGGGATCGTCCAAGCCTTTGATGTGAACCTGTCCAAGATCAAAGAGGGGCCACAGGCCTTCCACCAACTGTTTCGTCTCTTCGCCTATGAGAATATCTCCTCCTTTTGCATGGTCTGCGAGACGTGCCGCCAGATTGGTTACTGGTCCAGTGGCGGTATAGGTCATGCGCGTATCTAGGGAGCCTTTGAATTGAGACAAGCCCACTAGGGCAGAACCGGAATTGATCCCTATGTTCACATTGATGGGTTTGGATCCCTCATTGATTTTCCTATTCATTTGTTGGCTTATCCGGTCAACATCGAAGGCGGCCTTGATAGCGTTGATGGCATTTCCCTTTGGGTTATAGTTCTTAAAAATGATCATAAGCCCGTCACCTGCCGTCTCGTTGATGTCACCACCCGATCTATGGATAGGGTCAACGAAACTGGAAAACATCTTTTCCACGATCTCATTGACCTCAATCTCTGATCTATGGGAGCTAAGCCGTGTGTACCCTTCCAGGTCAAGGAACAGGACGGTAACGTCCTTTTTTTCCTTCTCCTGTTTGAGCATTCCCGGGTCGTTCTCCACGATCTGCCGGACAGATTGGGGAACAAAGGGAGAAAGATGGGTGAGCATCTGACCGATTTTTATTTTTTCTTGCGTCACTTCCCAGTGTTTTTTGGCGTTCAAAATGGCATTCCCCACAGCCTCAGAGAGATCTTTGATCAGGAAAAAGTCTCTGCTGGTAAAGCGAGTTCCAGGTCTGGATACGACGCTGACCACGGCCAAAATCTCATCATTGGCAAAAACGGGAATGGCTGCTTCCGGCCCCACTTCTACCTGAGAGCTATCATGTCTAAGAACGGGGTCGGGTTTGGACACAACCACCCCTTTCCGTTTGTCCAGAGCCTTTTGAATGGCACCTCGACCCCGCTTGCACAACAGGCAATTGACTGGTTTGTCATAAAGGGCGCACTGCAATGGCCGTGTATACTTCTGGGCATCAGGGTCCAGCAAGAGGATACAGGCCTCCATGGAAGAGGGAACAAGTTTCCGTGCCTCTTCCCGCATCTTATCAAGGATGTCATTGACCTCATTGAGTGGAGCAACGCTCTTGGCGAGGCGCCTCTGGGCTTCAAATCTCTCTTTATAATATTTTTTCATCGCGACGTGCCTAAAGGTGATATCTTTCGCGGAGCCGTCTGGATAAACTGCTGATCACCTTGAATGCCTCCTCCACCGTCTTTTCCCCATCAGGATTGACCAAACAGCAGGTGGCGGGAGAAAGTAGGCTCCGTGACAGAAGGAATTCAA
Source organism: Desulfobacteraceae bacterium (assembly GCA_050122535.1). Classification (GTDB taxonomy): domain Bacteria; phylum Desulfobacterota; class DSM-4660; order Desulfatiglandales; family HGW-15; genus JASFEQ01. The sequence continues at coordinate 23,250 of JASFIT010000012.1, forward strand.
GGTCAATCCCCCTTTTTGAAAGAATGTCCCATATCTCCTCTAATCTTTTCTCCAGAGAATCCACGTTTTCCGCTTCAAATGGTTCAAAATTGGTGGGCACAATGCCCCACACTAGAACACCCCCTCTTTCCAAGAATTTCTTGATGGATTCTGCATAGGACGCAAAGACCTCCCCGTTTGAATAGACGTCCAGGGAGAGAATATCGAGATCGAGTCCTAAGAGAAAATCCCAGTCCGGATTGCCGCAAAGATGCACCCCACGGGGCCTCTGAATCATTGAGAAAAAGGCCTCCATATCACCCTTGGCCGCCAAATCGCTATAGCCTGACATGGCGCTGAACAGGAACTGCAGCCCTGGCTCATCTATGAACATGAAGGCATTGGGATTGCGCTTTGTCAGTCGCTCTAACTGGACGTTTACCCGTTTGGCCATGAACTCCAGCATAAAGGGCCGGACCGTGTCATCAAAGAGAATGGGCCGATCATCCTGATCCAATACATTGAAACCGAAGCTGATGGGCCCCTCCAGTTGTCCCCTGATGGCCGGCCGGTCGGATAGATCAAGCGCTAAGAAACGGCTGTAAACCACCGAATAGGTTTCGCTTACATCAAAAAATTCTGGTTCTTCAAAGTGGGTCAGCGCTTCTTCCAGTTCTGCCACAAATTTTTCCATGGAAAAGCGTAAGGTGCGTTTTTCCATGTCAAGGAGAATCCCTGGGAAATGTTCTGAGGCTTGAACATACATGTCTTCATAGTAACTGTAGAGAGGGAGTTGCGGCCAGAATGGTACATCCATAGAAAGGGCAAACTTAAGGGCCCGATCCACGTCTCGATGGGGCATGACGGCCATGGCCGTGGTGAGAAGATTGCCTGGAATAGTCATGATTTGATCACTTCTCTCAATATCTTAGCCTTTTGAAATAGGCGTGTAAGAAATCTTGGTGGGCTGAGCGGGGTTCTCTGGAGGGGCCAAAAACCGCGCCTCCTCTACATGGTTTCCTCTGGGGCCTCGCTTGCCCTAACGCCTGCGCACACAACCCGCCCAAACAGAGACCGGGCCAAGTTCAATGTTTACAGAACAAAGCCTCAGAGCAACCTTGCTTTGTGCGCCATAATTAAGGCCACTGGGCAAATTTTTTGGCCCCTCCAGAGAATGCCGCTTAGACCACGGGGTTTCAAACGCCTAAAGTATCACCGTTCTTCTAATACGATTCTGTCCGCTAGCCTATCGAGGAAATGGTAGCCGGATCCACCCGAGGCCAACACATCTAGCAGTTCATCAGGCTTCCTGACCCAAACACCTCCCACGACCCTCACCCCACGTTCAAACATGGGTTCTGGTAACATGCTGGCCGTGGGTCCCATGATGGCGATCTCAGCGCCAGGTCGGGCAACCTTAAGGATGTTTTCCAGGGTGTGGTTTACAAGGGTCACGCCGGTTATGATAAGGACGTCCGCTTTGGCCAAAACCTCTTCTGATCTTTCCTCTGGCACATAATGGGGCAATTCCTCTTCCCTCAGGGTCTTCGGGTCTTGCTCGATAATCCACCATGTACCGCCTCGTCTCTTCAGGTGCCTGAGCGCGGGCATAATGGCCCCTATGAGAGCCACGGCACTATGATCTGGGAACTGCACCGCCTCAAGTGCGTCCATATTCAAATTCATTTTATAGTGCTCTGTCCCCCCTTGAGACCAACAGGTGCTGCTGAGGGCGTTCAGGGTCGCGATGGCCACGGCCACCTTCATGGGCTCTGGGGAATACAAGGCGGAGAGGGCGTTTACCACGTTCATCCCTGAAATCTTACCAG
>JASFIT010000013.1:0-24940 GCA_050122535.1 Desulfobacteraceae bacterium
GCCCAGAGAGTAAAAGAATCCCTCCTCGGCTATCTCGCGGAAAAAGGAATCCAGTTTTCGCAAGTCTCCAGAGATGAGCTAGAAGGAAAGGCTGTTGTGGAATTCGCTTTTGACTTGGGCGCTCCACCTTCCATCCTGTGGGGTGCATTCAAGGATAAGATCAGGGAAATTATCTCAGTTGCCCATGAGGCGGGGCACGTGATGGTGTACAAAGAGATGAATAGGGATGATGCAAGAACCTATCTTTGCACCATGTTTGCTTCCCATGGCATCGGACTGGAGAAGATTTCTCCTGCTGGCCAGGAATTTATGCTCCACGTTGAGGCAAAGGCCTCCACAAATGGAATCCACATTCTCAAGGATGTGGGCGTTGACAAGGAAGATCTCAAATTCGTGAAGGAACTGATGTCAAAGTGGTATGCTACCTATGAAATGTTGTGCCAGAAGGAGGTGGTAAGAAAGGTGAGAAAGAAGATCATCGAGGACGACAACACGGCTTTCCTCGTTTCCAATCATGCCCAACAATCGACAGAGTCAATTACCACCGCTTGAAGGGGTGCCTTGATTACCCACGCCCATCTTTTTCATGATACGGACCACATTTTCACCGACCTGTGGGTGGAACTGATCAACAAGGCATGGGATAAATAGGCTGACCCGCATGGACTGAACCTTATATTGTTTCCCACTGCATTTCAATGAAATATAAGGTCGGATTTTATATCCGACCGCATATCAGCAAAATTGTTTCTTGACATGGATTCAAGGAGTTTCTAGTTTAAAAGGCGTCATGACGTTCACAAGAGAAAATAGGGAAAGGCTGGACAGGTGGCAAAATGAAAGTATTGGGAATTTACGGTAGTCCTCGCAAAGGAGGAAACACGGATCAGCTCTTGGACAAAACATTAGAAGGAGCCCGATCTGCAGGAGCAGAAATCTCAAGCATCTATGCGCGAGACCTGGACATGAGCGGATGCATTGAGTGTGGCGGGTGTGACAAGACGGGTAAGTGTGTCGTTAAGGATGATATGCAGGACGTTTATCCCCTCTTGGACGAGGCAGACGTTATTTTCTTGGCATCCCCCATCTTCTTCTATGGCGTCACGGCACAGGTCAAGGCCCTCATCGACCGCACACAGGCTTGTTGGTCCAAGCGGATGTTGGAGAAAACACCTGAAGAGAGGAAAACCTTTGATAGTGGAAAAGGTTATCTGATTGCAGTGGGTGCCACACGGGGTGAGAATCTTTTTGAAGGGGCCATTTTGACCGCCAGATACTTCTATGACGCACTGGATATGACTTACGAGGGAGGTATCTTTTTTAGAAGCCTTGAGGAAAAAACAGCCGTCGAGAAAAATCCGGAGACCCTTCAAGAGGCTTTTAACTTGGGTCTGAAGGCCGTTTCATCATGAGCCATAATAGCCCTGATGTTTGACTTCAATTTCTCCAGGCCTGCCCTGGCAAAGGCTGTTCGTCCAAACCTCTTTTTAAATTCCTTATCGTTCATCTTCAAGAACTGATCCGTTGCAGGTAGCTGAATCTGCATTGATGCTTCACCTTCGTTAAATGGACATATCTCTTGACACCGATCACAGCCAAAAAAGCAATCACCCATCTTTCTGCCCATATCCCCCTTTGTCTTTCCCTTTTGCTCGATGGTAATGTACGAAAGACACGCTGAGGCATCGAGATAGAAGGGTTTTTCTAGAGCGCCTGTGGGGCAAGAATCGATGCACGCTGTGCAGGCCCCACATTGATTCTCCATGGGTTCAGAGAACAAAAATTCCAGGTGGGCAGTGGTCAGTATCTCTACCAGATAAAAGTAGGATCCGTGGCCAGGGATGATGAGCATGTTGTTCTTCCCAATAAACCCGATGCCGGAAGAAAATGCGAAGCTCTTCTCTAAAATAGGGGCAGAATCCACACAGATCCTTGAATCGCTTCCTGGATAGATTTCTCCGATCACATCCACCAATTCTCCGCATAAACCCCTTAATCTGAAATGATAGTCTTCCTTCGTGGGTTGGGAATATCTCGATACGGTAAAGCCCTCCGGTGTTCCGGGTTTCTGTGAAGGATAGGGATAGGCAAGGGATATAATAGTCTTGCACCCTTTTAGCAGAATGGTGGGATCTTGCCGGGTATCCACATTCCTCTCGAGCCAGGACATGTCTGCATTTTTTCCATCAGATAACCAGGCACGGAACTCGTCAAAGTAGAGGGGTCTTGATGGCTTGGAAAAGCCACAAGCAATAAAACCAAGATCTTTAGCCCGTGCTTCAAGCGTTGAGATTATCTCTTGTCTTTTTTCCATTATATAACTTGAACCCGCAGATGCACGCGGACATCCAAAAACAAACTCCTCAAAGGCAATTGGAGAGCGTTAGGTGAAGGAGAAGGGTGAATGCTTAAAATTATAGGGAATTTTGAGCGATTTTTCATAAGCGTCTGTGTCTGTCTGTGTGTGTCTGCGGCTAATTTATTCTAAGGTTCTGCTGATAGATTTATCTCTTTCAGCGGCTACATTATTCGGGGAGAAGAGGGGCGTCTAGATCATAGGGAGTCAAGCTCTCAAAACCATCTTCGGTGACCAGGGCGGTCTGTTCGAACTGCGCCGAAAGAGAGCCATCATTCGTTACAGCCGTCCAGTTGTCTGAGAGAATGTGGAGATCTTTCTTTCCAAGGTTTATCATGGGTTCTATGGTGAAAACCATACCAGGGACCAGGATGGTGCCTCTTCCTTTCTGGCCATAATGGGGGACCTGGGGCGCCTCATGGAATTCAAATCCCACCCCATGGCCCACGAACTCCCTTACAACCGAACATCCCTGGCCCTCCGCGTAACTCTGGATTGCCCAACCTATATCTCCGACCCTCTTACCAGGACGGACCATGGATAGTCCTTCCTTGAGGCTAGTTCTGGCAACTTCCACAATCTTTCGGGCATCCGGTCCCGGTGTCCCCACGAAAAAAGTTTTGCTCGCATCCGCATAATAACCATCCAGCCTGGGAGTAACGTCCACATTGACGATGTCACCGGTGTTTAGGACCCTATCCCCCGGAATACCGTGGCAAATCTCTTCATTCACAGAAACGCAAACACTCTTGGGAAAACCCCTGTAATTGAGAGGGGCGGGAACCGCACCGTGTTGGACCGTGAATTCGTGAACCAGGGTGTTTATTTCATCAGTCGTGATGCCCGCCTTGATGTGTTCCTCCACGAGCTGGAGGGTTGCGATGGCTAGACGCCCAGCTTGCTTTATGGCATTTACATCCGCCTCCTCCTTCAGGCGAATGTTATGTTGACGCAGATACTTCTCTTTAATACTAATTCTTGGATTGGCCTTTCCTAAACAACATTTCTTGTATTTGAGTCCGCTGCCACAAGGACAGGGATCATTTCGGCCCACTTTCTTTTCTCTGTCTCTCAGAAGCACTCCTATCTCAACCTCACTTAAAAGCTATCTCGGTGGCATCTGTAACCTTTGCCTAAACATGTTCAGGGATGACAACCTACCCCCACAAAGTAGGGTGGGGATCTATTCCCCACCCATATCATAAAAGTTCCTATTTTACATCTGCTCGCTGACGTTTGAATGTTGAACTATAACAGAATGAAGAAAACAATTCAATCTAACAGCATCTACCCTGATACACCATCAAGGCATCATCTGCCCGCCAATACGGGATTTCGCAAAGCTCAACTTACAGAACGAATACCTTGCTGGTGATCAGGAATACGGGCTATCCTGCCGATTTCAGTGGCGACTCCTAAATTTGGCGGTTTATTTGGGATTTACCTGCTATAATAGCCGAAGAAAATATTGATAAAAGTAATGAGAATAGATATCAGAGGGAAACACAAGACGTGGAGTAATGGAATAATGGAATGCTGGAATATTGGCTGCAGAAAATGGAAAACGTGTTAATTGTTCATACGCGGCTATTATTCCAATATCCCATTGTTGCAATATTTCACTTGCAGAGAATCTCCTGAGTTTCAAAGAAGTCTAGGACAGCAAACTCGTTTTGAACCATCCAAAGAAAAAATTCTTACAAGTCCCTCACGTATGGGCCTTCACCACCTATTTTGCTGAAGGATTCCCCTATACCATCATCCGTATCATATCTTCTGTCTTTTTCCGGGATATGCGGGTCAGCCTTGAGGCCATCGGCCTCACCTCCCTTTTTGGCCTGCCGTGGGTTTTGAAATTCCTGTGGGGACCCCAGATTGATCAGTACGGTACCAAGCGACGCTGGATGCTCACCATGCAGTTCTTGCTTATCTTAATGGTCATTGCTGTGGCCTGCCTCTCCCCTCTCCCTGAAGGCATTCGTATCATTGCCATTCTTTTCTTCATTGGCTCCTTTCTTGCGGCCACTCACGACATGGCGATCGACGGCTATTACATGGAGGCCCTTGATCGTGAGGGGCAGGCCAAATTTGTGGGATACCGGGTTATGGCCTACCGCATCTCTATGATGACGGGTACGGGTGTTATTGTCACCATCGGTGCCACAACGAACTGGCTTGTGGGGTTCCTTTCAGCGGGAGCAATGTTGTCTCTCCTCTTCATATATCACCTTTTTCTCTTACCCCAGGTAGAAGAAGAAAAAATACCCTTACACAACCTCTTCAAGGCCTTCCTGAAATTGAGATTAATCATCCTGATTGTCTTACTGGCCCTTATCATCATCGTTCTGCGACATATTTTTACTTTAGAATGGTATCAGCAAGTCAAAGACCAGTTACCGATTTTAGATAAGATTCGATTCCCAGGCTGGGTCGGGATAGGCCTTCTGGTAGCTCTCATTCTCCTTGCCCTATTCAAAGGTCGAATAAAAAAGATTTTCTTGAGGGACAGGGATTCCTTTTATTCCAGGGCCTTCATGGCCTACATGGATCGGGAGAAGATTGGGGCCGCCCTCGCCTTCATCATTCTCATGCGTACAGGGGAGTCAATGCTCGCCTCCATGGCATCGCCCTTTATGGTGGATTTGGGTATCAAAGTGCATTACGGTTGGATATCCGGGGGCGTGGGGCTCCCTTTCTCCATCATCGGGGCCATGGTAGGAGGCTGGATGATCTCCCGGTATACTCTGAAAAGAACCATCTGGCCTTTTCTACTGGCTCAGAATCTGACCAATATTATCTATATGCTCTTGGCCCTCAAACTCAATCAGTTCGTTATTCTTAATACAGGCGCTGAAACGATAACGCCCATAGGGAGTCCCAACCTACTGCTCGTAGCATCCGTGCATGCCTTTGATCAGTTTGCCGGCGGACTTGGCACCTCAGTGCTCGTGACCTACTTGATGAGGACCTGCCTTTCAGAATTCAAGGCCGCCCATTTTGCCATCGGAACAGGCCTTATGAACATCAGTGGGGTATTGTCAGGTGTGGTGAGTGGATTTCTGGCTGGTTGGTTGGGTTATGGTTACTTTTTCGGTATCAGCTTCCTGGCATCCATCCCCGGGATGCTCTTAATTTTCTTTGTACCTTTCCTGGATTCAGACAAGGCGTCTCGGGTAAGCCGCTAAAATCTCCCCACCTATCTCCTTCCCCTTTATGCCCTCCCACCAGATGCTCTGTCTAATGTCATTGCGAGGGACTCCCGTGCAGGCGGGAGGACCGAACCAATCTCATAAGGGGCGAAATCAGAGAGACTGCCACGCTCCCTTTGGTCGCTCGCAATGACCTCTAATGGAGACCTTAATTATACAAAGAAATTTCGGAACATGGAAATCAGGTGCATTGCAAGAAATCAAGTCATGGCCAGGAAGGTGTTTGGGTCAAGCCGAACACTCGCATCAGGCTCCACCTCGGCGTCGTGATCCTTTAGAAGTCTTAGCACGATGCCTGACTGCGTTGGCTGCAATTGAATGATGATGTTGAAAAGATCATCCAGCGCATGACATGGATAGGGGATTCCCCTTTCATTCACATCGGTAATGTGCCTATGGGTGCGTGCTGAAAACCATATCTCCACCTTAAATTGGTCAGCGATCTCTTTAAAACCTTCAAATACGTCTCTGCCCGCCTTTTCGAAATCAAGTCCATCCACTATGAGGGTGTCCGGTACAAAGTCAATCTTCTCCACCAGGTTTTTCAAGTTCGCCGTAAGGCGTTTGATCTCAAAGCTTTGCTGCAGATATGCCAAAATCATTCTGTTTCTCTCAAAAAGCATTCTGACCTCATGTTCATCGTCTATATTGAGGGCCTTGACGAGATCGTAGTAGATGACGTTGTAGTAGGAGGTGATTTTTTCCGGCACATCTTCGAGGGAGACATGAACCAGCTTTTCCTTGCGAAACAGCTTGTCAAAGGCTATGTGGATCAGACAGGCCGTTTTACCTACACCGGCCCGCGCCATGAGCACACCCAGATTTCCTCGGCCCAAACCTCTTTGTGAAGACTTTTCAAGAACCTTCAATGGACTCACTTTTATGAAATCTTTCATCACTTCTTCCCCCTTTTTACCCGGTCTCTGAATTGGGCTTTGAGTTCCTCTGCCACGGCTTCGGGAGCTTTTGAATATCGAGAAAATTCCATGGTGAATTCAGCCTTTCCTTGCGTTAGGGATCTGAGGGTAGTGGCATATCCAAACATCTCGGCCAAGGGAACCTCTGCCTCCACCGTTGTAAACACGCCATCTTCGGCAGAACTCATGATTAAGCCCCTGCGCTGATTGATAGAGGCCATAACATTTCCCTGGAATTCTGAGGGGCATTCCACCGACACTTTCATCACGGGTTCCAATATGACCGGTTTTGCTTTTAAATAGGATTGCTTGAAGGCCCCTATGGCAGCATAGGTAAAGGCCCTCTCAGAGGAATCAACGGCATGGAATTGCCCATCATTCACGACAATCCGCATCCCTAGTACCGGAAACCCTATCAACAGACCCTCTTTGAGGCAGGACCGGAATCCCTTGTTCACAGCAGGTATGAATTCAGTGGGTATGACGCCTCTTTTCACCTGATTTACAAATTCATATAGATCATCATCAGAAGGTTCCATATACCCGACCACACGACCATACTGACCGGATCCACCCGTCTGCTTCTTATGAAGGTAATCGAACTCTGCCTTTCTTGAGATGGCTTCTCGATAGGCAACCTGAGGGACGCCGGTCGCCACATCGGCCCCAAACTCCCTTTTCATCCTCTCCACATATATTTCCAGATGCAGCTCGCCCATACCGGAGATAATTGTTTCTCCGGACTCCTGATCCACATGGGAGCGGAAGGTGGGGTCTTCTTTGATGAATCGGTTAAGGGCCTTGGACACGTTGGTTTGGGACTTATGGTCTGCCGGCGATACGGTGAGGGAAATCACAGGTTCAGGCACAAAGATGGAGGACATGCTGTAGTTTAAGCGGCCATCTGTAAAGGTATCTCCAGAAAAGCAGTCCACACCGAAAAGGGCCACGATGTCTCCTGCAACGGCCCTGGTGATATCCTCCATTTCATCGGCATGCATTCTGACGAGTCTTCCCACCTTGATCTTTTTTCTATCCCTCACATTGACCAGATCATCTCCTTTGCCAATGGAACCCTGGTAAATTCTAAGATAGGTGAGTTGCCCATATCGTGTGACCTCCAGCTTGAAAGCTAGGGCCACTAAAGGATCATCCGGATTGGGGGAAAGCATGACCTCCGCCTGCCCCTGATCCAGATTCAGAGCGAAGTTCTCCACCTCGGTGGGGGAAGGAAGGTATTGGTTAATCCCGTCGAGCAGTGGTTGGATCCCGATGTTTTTGTAGGCTGACCCCACAAATACAGGGGTTAACTGTCGCAAGAGAGACCCTTTCCTTACAGCTTGGTGGATCATTGCTTCACTCACCCTCTCCTCCAAAATGGCCTCCGTGAGGGCGTCGGAAAACATGGAGGCAGCATCCAGTAATTCCTCTCTTCTGGCACTGGCCTCCTCCAAGAGGGTTGATGGGATTTGCTCTGTTCTCACGATCTCTCCGTATTGACCATCAAAATAGACGGCCTTCTTGGAAACCAGGTCAACAACACCTGAAAAATCTCCTTCCAGTCCTATGGGTATCTGCATGAGAACAGCATTATGGTTCAATCTCTCGCGGAGCTGGTTCACGACCCGGTACGGATTCGCACCAGAACGATCACACTTATTGACAAACGCCAATCTGGGCACCCTATACCGATTCATCTGGCGGTCAACGGTGATAGACTGGGATTGCACGCCTCCCACGGCACACAATACGAGAATGGAACCATCCAGAACTCTGAGAGAACGCTCCACCTCGATGGTAAAATCCACGTGCCCAGGTGTATCTATAACGTTTATCTGATGACCATCCCATTCACAATGGGTGGCGGCCGAAGAAATGGTAATTCCCCTTTCCTTTTCCAACTCCATAGAATCCATCTTGGCCCCCACCCCATCTTTCCCCTTCACCTCATGCATGGCGATTATTCGCTTGGTGTAATAGAGGATTCGCTCAGTCAGAGTGGTCTTGCCCGAGTCAATGTGAGCGCTAATACCAATGTTTCTCAATTTCTCCATATCATCCCAAAAAAAAACCTCAGATCAAGAAATGCCCGGAGTGCTTTTCCGGCCAAATTAATATAAGTGCATTTAGTATTGCTACAATTGTCATTGCGAGCCACTCCCGCGGAGGCTGGAGGAGCGCGGCAATCTCACCCTTCACTGCGAGATTGCGGAGCCTGTTCCGAGTCAGATACTTTCCAAGAAAGCACACCGACAATATATAAGATTGCTTCGCCCCTGACTCTATGGGGGCTCGCAATGACGGGCGAGGAATCTCTCTCCTCGCAATGACATTTTAGTTATCGCGTTTTTTTGGTTGTTGGTTTTCTACTATAATTTAAATCCTTGGCATATCATTCTTTAAACTAAAAAGAGGGCCTGCTCATGCAAACCCTCTTTTCATCATACAGGATGATAAAAGGAATTAGAAGGGATATGATTCCAGATCAATAATTCTTTCCGCAATCTCCCTCCTCAGATTCACCGCATCAATAGGCTGATAGCGGGCCAACTTCTTTACGCCCGCTAATTGTGTTCGAAGCATATCCCCTTCTTCCACGTGGGCCAGGACCTCCTTGGCCCATGTTTCTATCTTAGGAATGGTCTCGTCCACATAGACCTTGACCGCCGATATTTGATATTTAGCCTTCTCCTCCCCTTCTCTTGAAATCATTTTTAGCGTCCTGAGCAGACCGCTCTCCATGGCAAAGATCTCTATGACCATGTCAGCTATCATTGCCAGGACCTCCTGCTCCTTTTCCAGTGCCTGCTGAAATTTTTGAGCAGCCACACCAGCCACCATAAGGGCGATCTTCTTGCTCATCTTCACCATATGCTCCTGAAGGGCAAGGGGTGTATCAGGCAATTGGACGGATAGGGGTGAGTAGGTCATGAGTTCTTGAGCGATGGCCTGCGCGGCAGGCAACATGGCCAGACGACCCTGAACAGCACGCCGCAGCATGGTTCCCGGAATAAGAAGTCGGTTGATCTCATTGGTCCCTTCCCAGATCAAATTGATCCTGTTATCCCGATAGGCACGCTCAGCCGGATATTCGGCGATATAACCGTATCCTCCCAGAATCTGGACATACTCATCAACACAGTAGTCCGCGATCTCCGAACCATAGATTTTGGTGATTGAGCATTCCGGAGCATACTCCTCAATGGCCTTGGCGTTTTCAGCCCCACTCTTCTTCGCTTCTTCGTCCAGGGTACTCAGTTTATCATCAAACATTCCAGCAAGTCGGTACATCACGCTGTTGCACATGTAGGTGCGAATCGCCATGTTGGCCAATTTGGTCTTGATCATGCCAAAGGAACTGATGGGAACTTTGAACTGGACTCGGCCGTTGGCGTATTTTATAGCCCCCGTCACGGAGGACTTGCATCCGCCCACTCAGGCTGCGCCCAATTTCCAGCGACCAATGTTCAGAATGTTAAAGGCAATCTTGTGGCCCTGGCCGATTTCAAACAGGACATTTTCAACAGGCACCTTTGCATCCTCCAAAATAACTGGACGTGTGGAAGATCCATGGGCTCCCATTTTCTTCTCTTCCTTGCCTGTGGAAACACCTGGAAAATCTCTTTCCACGATAAAACCGGTGAACTCTTCTCCGTCAACTTTGGCATAGACCACATAGCTGTTGGCCCAACCCGCGTTAGTTATAAACTGTTTCTCCCCGTTCAGGATATAGTGCTTGCCGTCTTCTGATAGAACCGCCTTTGTCTTGGCGTTCAAGGCATCCGATCCGGCCCCTGCTTCAGTGAGACAGTAGGAACCGCACCACTCTCCAGAGGCCAATTTGGGCAGATATTTTTTCTTCTGTTCTTCATTTCCAAAATAGACGATGGGCAAGGTCCCTATCCCCGTATGGGCCCCATAGACCACGGCAAAGGACCCGGCATCTCCTAAGGCCTCAGCCACAATCGTGGTGCTCACCTTGTCCAGCCCTAAACCGCCGTATTCCTCAGGGATGTCCGTTCCCAGGAGCCCCAACTCTCCAGCCGTAGCAAGGAGACTGAGGATCAGATCGTGATCTTTCTCTTCAATCTTATCTATATTTGGCAGAACCTCTTTTGTAACGAAATCCCTGGCGGTCTCGTAGATCATCTTGTGTTCTTCAGTGAAATCTTCTGGCGTAAAAACATCCTCCGGCGCAACATCTGATATCAAAAACTCGCCCCCTGCAAAAATCTTCCTATCAGCCATTTTTTATACTCCTTTGTGTTCGTTGGCCTGTTAAGTAAATTACCCCGTTGGCCGTCCTATCTCACTTGTAGAGGGACAAACGGGCAAACTGAGTAAAGAATGCGGGTCCAGAGACCCGGCTTTGCTAAAGCATTTTAGCGGTTAGTAGACTGAGGCTACGGCCCTTTCTCAAGGCCGTATCTCAAAAAAATTCCACCGGGCCCCGCAGTGACCCCATATTTTGAGGTTTGCGCCTCTGCGCCCATGGGAGTCTTCCGTGACTTCGTTAAACCGCAAAATATGGGGTCACCGCCCACTCACACAATAGATGCGGCCTTGAGAAAAGGGGCTTGGCCTCGTAATGAATTGGCACAGCTCCTTTACCGGCGCGAGAATCGAATCATCATTCCACAAGCAAAGCTTAACTACACCGTCAGCTAAGCTGATATTTCTTGGACCGATTAAACCTCCCGTTCAAAGATACCTGCTGCTCCCATACCGAAGCCGATACACATGGAGACCAAACCCCACCTGAGATTCCGCTCCTGCATTTCATAGACCAGTTGGGTTGTTAGTTTGGCGCCCGTACATCCCAAAGGGTGGCCCAGTGCGACGGCTCCGCCGTTTACGTTGGTGATCTCTTCATTAATCCCCAGTTCCTGGATACAATAGATGGCCTGCGCGGCAAATGCCTCGTTCAACTCTATCAAGTCTATCTGCTCCAGACTCATGTTTGCCACTTTTAGCACTTTTGGAATGGCCACAGAAGGTCCCACGCCCATATACTCGGGTTCACAACCTTCAGCCACATGGTATCTAAATGTGGCCATCGGTTTCAGACCCAATTCTTTGGCCTTCTCTTTGGACATGAGTACCACAGCCGCCGCACCGTCGCTCATTTGCGAGGAATTGCCGGCCGTAACCGTTCCATTGGGTTTAAAGGCCGGGGGAATTTTGGAAATACTCTCCTTTGTCGTACCGGGGCGAACGCCCTCATCCGTGTCAAAGACGATCTCTTCGAACTCAAAACGTCCGTTAGGCAATGGCTTTTGTTTCTTAAGCTTCATAGGCACAATTTGACTTTTGAATCGACCCGCCTTGATGGCGGCCTCAGCCTTTTGCTGACTCCTGGCACCGAATTCATCCTGCTCATCCCTGCCGATTTTGAACTTCTCGGCCACGTTTTCTGCGGTCAATCCCATACCCGTAAAGGCACCTGGCCTCATGTCCACCAGGGCGGGATTGGGGTACATCATGCTCCCGCCCATGGGGATCTGGCTCATGCTTTCCACACCGCCTGCAATGATCACTTCTGAAAAGCCGCACATGATCTTCTCAGCCCCGATCGCTATGGCCTGGAGTCCCGAAGAGCAGAACCTATTGACCGTCATTCCAGGAATTCGATCTGGCCATCCCATGGACATGACCAGAACGCGCCCCAAATTAAGCCCCTGGGTCGCCTCCGGGAAGGTGCACCCTATAATCACGTCGTCAATTAAGTTGGGATCCAGATCACCTGCTCTTTTTGTCAGGTCACCCAGTACCGCACATCCCATCGCTTCTGGGCGGGTATCCTTCAGCATTCCACGAGGGGCCTTCCCAATGGCTGTCCTGCATGCGGCCACAATCACAGCTTCTTTCATGTCAATCTCCTCCCCTTGTAAAGACTAAAAATTAGAAATCCGAATATCGAAATTCGAAATAATTTATAAATTATCAAAATTCAAATGACCGAAAATTCCTATTTCAAGTTATGATCAGATCTTATTTTGAACATTCGAAAATTCTTATTTCGGCTTTGTTTCGGATTTCAAATTTCGAGTTTCGAATTTAATTTCTGAGTGGTTTACCCGTATTCAGCATATGCTGAATTCTCGCGTGGGTGTTGGGATCACCACAAAGACTCAAAAAGGTCTCCCGTTCCAGATCCAAGAGGTATTGCTCACTCACCTTGGTATCGGGTAAGAGGTTTCCACCGCACAACACATGGGCCACCTTTGTCGACACCGTCACATCATGATCCGTTGCATACCCCTGCTCATGTAGCGTCCAAATGGCGAGCTTTATCATGGCGAGGGTATTTTCCCCGGCTACTCGAATCTCGTCCAGTCGTTTGGGCGGTGTGTAGCCTTCCATGTTCATGGAGAGAACCGTGTTTTTAGCATCTTGGATTAGATAATCGCGGTTGACCGTCATCTTGTCCGTAGGTCTTAGGTAACCAAGCTTCACTGCCTCTGGTCCGGAGGTGGCAACCTTTGCCAGAGCAATAGTCTCAAAGGCCCTGGCCACAAAAGGCATCAGCTCGATCTGTTTCATATACACGCCACCCTTCTCTACCTCAAAAAGGTGCTCCGTGTTGCGGATCAGCAGCTCTTTACACCCGCCACTTGCAGGGATCAAACCCACACCCACTTCCACCAACCCCATATAGGTCTCCGCAGCATAGCGCACCCGATCCGCTGCCAGACAAACTTCACATCCCCCTGCCAGGGCCATACCAGCGGGTGCGGCCACCACGGGTTTGTCCAGATATTTCAGCTTCATCATGGCGTCCTGTAATGATTTGATCCCAAAATCCAGATCATCCCATTCCTCCTCTTGAGCCGCGAAGAGGACCATCACCAAATTGGCCCCTGCCGAGAAATTGGTCCCATGATTTGCAATGACCAACCCATCGAATTCCCGGCTCACAACATCGGCGGATTCATGAATCATGGCGGTGATATCCTCACCAATGGCATTCATTTTGGTGTGGAATTCTAGGCAAGCCACGCCATCTCCAATGTCTATCAGTGACGCACCCATATTCCCCGCCACCTTTTTTTCCCGTTCTTTCAGAGAGGGCAAGAAGATGATCTCTGGCTTGACAGGGACTTCCTTGTATTCCTTAGAGGCCACATCGTAGAAACACACCTTCCCGTTCTCTCTTGTGTAAAAAGACCCTTTCCCGCTATCCAGCATTTCCTGGACCCATGCCGGGATTTCATAGCCCGCCTCTTTCATCTTTGCCACGGATTCACTTACGCCAATGCCATCCCAGGCCTCAAAGGGACCTAGTTTCCGGGCAAAACCCCACTTCATGGCGTTATCCACGTTCACGATATCATCAGCAATCTCCGGGATCCGGTTGGCTGCATAGATGAGGCTTTCTGACATGGTCCTAAAGGAAAACTCTCCCCCTGCGTCATCAGCATAGTAGAGGGACTTGATCTTCTCCGAAGTCCCTGAAACATTCTTCGCCGTATTGAACGATGCGAGTTTAACCTTTTCCTGCGGGGTATGTTCCATGGAATTGTAATCCAGGGAAAGAATCACTCTATTCCCTTCAGCATCCTTGCTCTTCTTGTAAAAACCCTGTTTGGTCTTGTCGCCAAGAAGCTTCTTCTCGATCATCTGATTGATGAAATCGGGGACTTTGAACATTTCCCGTTTCTCGTCCTCAGGCGCCCCTTCATACACGTTGCTTGCCACGTGCAAGAGGGTATCAAGACCCACCAGGTCTGCAGTTCTAAATGACGCACTCTTAGGATTTCCCACAACGGGCCCGGTGAGCTGATCCACGGCTTCAATGGTCAATCCCAGATCCATCATATTCTTGATGGCAGAAAACATGCTAAAGGTCCCTACCCGGTTGGCTATAAAGTTGGGTGTGTCTTTGGCATACACAATCCCTTTGCCTAGCACCTTTTCGCACATTTCTGCCAGGACCTCTATCACCTCTGGGAGCGTATCGGGCCCCGGTATAATCTCCAAAAGCTTCATATATCTGGGGGGATTGAAAAAATGGGTGATGGCAAAATGTTTCTGGAAATCCTCGGATCGCCCCTCACACATGGCCTTAGCGGGTATGCCGGAGGTGTTGGAGGTCACGATGGTTCCTGGTGTCCTAACCCCTTCGAGTTTTTCAAATACCACTTTCTTGATATCCAGCCTTTCCACGACCACCTCGATGATCCAGTCCACATCCTTTAGGCGTTCCAGGTCATCTTCCAGATTCCCCGCCCTGATCAGCTTGGCATTTTCTGGGACATAAAAGGAGGCTGGTTTTGACTTCAGGGCAGTATCTAACCCCTTTAGCGCAAATTTGTTTCTGAATCCTTTGTCCTCTTCAGAGAGCCCCTTCTTCTTGTCCTCTTCTGTGAACTCAGGGGGTACAATATCAAGCAAAATCGTCTCAATACCCACATTGGCCAATTGAGCAGCAATGGTTGCACCCATCACGCCCGCCCCAAGTACCCCAACTCTCTCAATTTTTTTGCTCATAGAAAGACCTCCCCCACAATCTTCAGCATTTGACCACGGTTGAGAATCTGTTTTTCCTAGATTCTACGCATCCTATTGATTTATTTGATTTAAATGAAAATGAATGAGCTTTCATTCAGTTTTATGAACCCTAACACACCTCTACTGTCCAAGTCAAACTTTTTTCACCCCCTGACCCTTTGCATGGGTTTCCTCCCGGGGAAATTGAAGCATCCCGACCAAATTTGGGAGCTTTTGCTTCTTTATTCCCTCGCAATCAGATTGATAAGATCACCAATTAAACGTTCATCGCTTGGCCGTAAACCCTCATTCCCGCCCCACATCTAGTGCCGGATAAACTCCAGTGGACATCGTGGCCTCTCTGTTTTTCAGACCTTATCTGGATTCCCGCTTGCGCGGGAATGACAAAGGATGCTGTTCATCCTAGTCCAAAGGCCGAGGCAAGCTGGCATGATCTCGTAAATGTGTTGCGTTTTGTGCACAGAAAACTAAGATGAGTCAATTCCCACCATTCAAAATGGGGGCTTGATTCCCCGAGCCTGAAAGGATCTTTGTTTATCTCTCGCAGAGATCACAGGGGCGCAGGGGATTTAATTGGACAGGATGGTCAGGATTTCACCCGCCGTCGCTGAAGCTATGGCGGGGCAAGCGGATAGTCAAAGAACTGGTTTGATTAGATCGCTTGAAATAATGGGAACCCGTGAGGCACAAAATAAGCTTGCTTATTTTTGTACTTCAGGGCTTCCCATTGTTCCCAAGGCACAGCCTTGGGAATCCCGCTAGGCGGGATTTCCAGCGATCTTTGCATCCCATCCGGTACATCCTTTTAATCCTGTCTAGAAAAGTTTTTCGTGGTTTCTTTTTTTCGTGTTTTCGTGATTAATATTCCTGTCTGCGCTAGTCTGCGTGGGTCTGCGGCTAAAAATCTTTAAATCTGTTCGTTCTTGCCATGGGAATGTGGAAAGGAGGAACGGGAGAACGGAGGAGATTATAATGAAGTTTGTGATTATTGGCGGAGATGCGGCGGGCATGAGCGCTGCCAGCCGGGCAAAGAGGAAACAACCTGAGATCGAGATTACCGTCCTCGAACAAACCAGCGACGTCTCTTACAGTGCCTGAGGCATGCCCTATAATATCGCTGATCCCGGTCGGGACATAGATGATCTTGTGGTTAGAGAGGCCCATGTTTTCAGGGAGAAACAGGGCATAGACTTGAGAACCGAACATCGGGTTGAGGCTATCGACCCCGCAGCGAAAATTGTCAGGGGAAAAACACTAAAAGGCGAGGATTTTGAATTACCCTATGAAAAGCTCTTAATAGCAACAGGTGCCTCCCCCATGCTTCCGGATTTGCCAGGTTTTGACCTTCCCGCCGTCATGGCCCTGAAAACCCTGGAAGATGGCAGGAGAATAAAGCAGTTTATCCGTGAGCAAACTGTGAAAAAGGCCATCATCATTGGCATGGGTTATATTGCTTTAGAGATGTGTGAGGCCCTCCACGATAGGAATATTGGGGTGGAAATGGTCAAGCCCCGACCCGCTCTTCTCCCTTGGATGCATGAAACATTGGCTGACATGGTCAAAGAGGAGATTGAGTCAAACGGTATAAACATGCACCTGGGACACGAGATCAGAAAGATCGAAAAGAATAATGGGGGATTTAGGGTAATTTGTTCAGACCTTGAGCTGGAGGGCCAGTTGGTCCTTGTGGCCATTGGCGTCACCCCCAACAGTCAATTGGCGGAACAGGCAGGCCTAGAGCTTGGACCTAAAAAGGCAATTGCCGTGGACAAGGGCCTCCTCACGTCCGACCCGCACATCTATGCAGCAGGAGACTGTGCAGACGCCTTTCATGTGGTGACGGACCAAAGGACATGGATCCCCCTTGCTTTGAGGGCCAACAGGGCCGGCTGGGCGGTCGCTGATAATGTAACGGGGAGAAAAGCAGGGCTTCAAGGGGTTGCTGGAACTGCCGTCTTCAAGGTTCTTGGCCTGGAGGTGGCGCGCACCGGAATGAGCGTGGTTGAAGCTGAGAAATTCGGATTTGAGCCGGTGGAAATAATGATCCAGAGCTCAAGCCGCGCCCACCGTCATCCTGGGGCATCCACCATTGGTGTGCAGATGGTGGCGGACAGCAAATCGGGACGTCTTTTAGGCGCTCAGCTGGTTGGAAGAGAGGGGGCTGCCCATCGGATCAATGCAGCGGCCGTTGCCTTGCACGCTAAGCTTAGTGTTGAAGAATTCAGCCAGTCCGATCTGGCCTATGCGCCACCCTTCGGCCCCACTTGGGATCCCCTTCTCACAGCCGCAAACCAGTTACTTAAAAAACTTTAGATGGGACGGATTAGTTTCAAACCCATGGAATGATTGGTGAGTCCCGCTAGCGAAACGTGATGCTGGATGCTGGTCTCTAAATACTGGATAGAAAAAGAATTCTTCTTCCGTTTTATCCAGTATCCAGTATCTAGGATCCAGGATCGCTTCGCTTTAAGCAATGGGATATTCACTTCATACACCCGTTGGTCTTAGGCGAGGCTTCACTCGTTTTTCAAGAGGCAGGTTCTTCGATTTCCTCTCCTTTCGAGAAATAGTTTCTCCTGAGACCCACCAACTGACGAAGAGTTCCTCGCCACCCGTCAACAATGGCATAAGAGCAGGGGACAATGACCAGGGTAAGGACTGTCGAAACGATGAGGCCAAAAATGATAGAGATGGCCATGGGAGAGAGAAACTTGGCCTGACCCGAAGCAAAGAATCCCAGCGGGACCAAGGCCACCACTGTGGTGATTGTGGTTATGAGGATAGGACGAAGACGAATTTGTCCAGCATAAACAATGGACTCGATGAGGGAATGCCCCCCCTTCCTTCTCTGATTGATAAAATCCACCAATATCAGGGAATCGTTGACCACCACCCCTCCCAGTGCAACCATTCCCATCAGGGAAAGGAATCCAAGGTTTAAGCCCATGACGGCATGCCCCAGGACGACCCCGTTGGCCGCAAAGGGAATGGCCAACATGACCACCAGAGGTTGGATATAGGATTTGAATAGGGCCCCCAAGATCAAATAGATGAGAAGGATAGCCACACCGAAACTTTTCATAAGATCCATGACAGACTGCTCAATCTCCTGCCTCTTCCCTCTGAATTCCAATTTGTAGCCCGGGAAACCACTTCCCAGATCCTGGAATTGTCTTTGGACCCGACGCGTGATCTCAAGGGTATTTCCCTCTTTTTCATCCACGTCTCCCAGGACCGTAATTGTGCGCTTCTCGTCTGAGCGCACAATCTTGGTATATCCTTTCCCTTCCTGTACATCCGCCACTTCCCTGAAGTAGACCTTCTCCCCAGAGGGCGTGGTCAAAACCAGACCTTCAACACTCGATGGGCGAACCCGGTAGGCTTCAGGATATTTCACCATGATGGGGATATCCTCGTCAGAGCGAAGGATCTTGGAGGACTCTGCTCCGTAAAAGCTATTTTTCACCTGCATGGCAATGGATCTCACGTCCAACCCCAGACTCTTGGCTTCGGGTCGGGCCACAATAAGAAGCTCCTTTTTGCCAGGCAAGAAGTCGTCCCTTATGTCCTTTGCCCCAGGAATGATGGAGAGGTATTCCTTAATCTGTTCCGCTATCTGCTGAAGGACCTCGAGGTTTTCGCCCACGATCCGAATTTCGATGGCCGGGCCCCCAGGGCCTGCCTGTGGCGTGAGGTACTGGATTTTGGTGGCCCCAGGTACCCGCTCGGTCAATTTGCGTAGTGCCTTTATGATTTCGTTGCTTGAGCGCTTACGCTTGTGGGCCTCTGTGAGTTCCACGATAATCTGACCACCATTGGAACCCCTTACAATACGATTCACATCCAGAAAGATGAGCCCCACATTGGTGGCCAGTGATTCCAGTTCCTCTGGTGGCAGATTTTCCATGATCAGCTTCTCTATGCGTGCAACCACATCTCGGGTATCCTCCAATTTCGACGTCACGGGCGTCTCCACGTTGATAAAGAATTGTGTGGACTCAAATTCGTGAAACAGGACAAATGGGACCCGTGTGGCAGCAAAGGTAACTATCAAGGCCGTGATTCCGAAGCTTGCCATGAGGCTGACATATTTCCATTTCAGACAAAGACGAAGGAATCGTGTGTAAACCTTTTTGATCCTATTTAACCATATTTCTGAGCGATTTCTGGACGGATCGTGAACGCGCCTCGGGGACCAATCTGCCAGGTGGGAAGGCAATATAACGAGGGCCTCCACGAGGGACGCCAGTAGGGCAAACGTGACCACCATCGGGAGCACAGAAAGGAATTTCCCCATGGTTCCACCAATGAGCAACATGGGAAGGAAGGCGGCGATGGTGGTGAGGATGGTGGCCACCACGGGAGCCATCACCTGGTTTGTGCCCTTCACAGCCGCTTCTTCTGGGGACAGGCCTGATTCCATGTACCGATAGGTGTTTTCTGAGACAACAATGGCATCATCCACAATGATCCCGAGCACAAGAATGAGACTGAACATGGACATCATGTTCAGAGATATGTCAAAAGACTGCATAAGAATCAGGGCACCTGCGAAGGATACCGGAATGCCCAGGGCTGTCATTGCAGAGACGCGAACGTTGAAAAATATACCCAGAATAATGAGCACCAGTGCAAATCCCGCAATCCCGTTTCTTATGAGCGTGTTTAGGCGGTTCGTGATATAGACCGAAAAGTCGTTGAATACATCCAGATGTACCCCTGGCGGAAGCCTCTTCTCATATTCTGCAACGAGTTTTCTCACTGCTTTAGATATGGCAATGGAATCGCCCTTTTTCTCCTTGCTTATGGCAAGATTCATGGCTGGCTGGCCGTTAAAACGACCAAAGGTCACAGGCTCTTCAAACACATCCCGAATCCGTGCCACCTGAGAAAGGGTCAACAGATTTCCGTCAGGATCAGAACGGACAATGACATTCTCCAGTTGGCGGGCCTCTAGGATTTCTCCCACCGTGCGCACGAGGAATTCCCCCTGATCGGACTTTATGGTTCCCGCCGGAAGATTGAGATTTCTCGCCTCCAAGGCCGCCTGGATGTCCCTGAGACTCAGTTGGTACTGTTCCAATCTTCTGGGATCCACTTCCACCCAGACTTCCCGGTCTCTGGCCCCAGAGATGTAAATGGAAGCCACTCCCGGAATGGCCCGCAATTCTTCTCGAACCTCCTCAGCCAGTTCCTTCATGCTCAGCTCGGGAAGCGCGCCATACAGGGAGACCGTGATCACGGGGAACGCGTTCTTCACTTCCGCCACCACGGAATCCTCCGCATCATCAGGGATGTCTTCCGTTCTTTCTATGGCCGAGGAAATGTCGTTGAGTGAGCGATCTAAATCGGCACCGCTCCTCAGTTCTATGGTTATCAGGGAAAGGCCTTCCTGCGATTCAGAATAGATGTTGTCCACCCCGTCAATATCAGCAATCTCGTCCTCGATTTTGATGGTGATGAGTTTTTCCACCTCTTGAGGAGATGCCGCTGGGTAGGCCGTGGTTATGGAAATGGAATCGAGAGAGAACTCAGGAAAGATCTCACGGTTGATCGTAAAGTAGATAAAAACCCCTGCAACCAAAATAACCATCATCAGGAGGTTGACGAAAACAGCGTTGCGGACAAAAAAACGGATCATGGTCTTGCCTTGAGGCCTCTCTATTTATCGGCTTGCTGGTTTGGATTTGAAGCGGGTTCAGGACCTTGCTTCTCCCAATGGATAAACGCTCCATCATTTAGAAGCTCTTGGCCCCTGACAATAAGGGACTCGCCCATTTTGACACCTGAGAGGATGAGGGCCTCCTCGGGTCCAAGCTCTCCAACGACCACATCCCGTCTCCGTGCTTGACCCTTTGACATGTCCGCCACGTATAGATAGGGACCTTTTTCGTCTTCCAGGAGTGCATCGCGGGGAACCATCAAGGCCTTATCAAATTTCTGAAGAGGAATCTGGACTCTCGAAAACATTCCAGGCATAAGCATGGGCTCCATTCTGTTTTTGACGTGGACTTCCACAGAAAAGGTCCGATTTTTGGGGTCTGCCTCCGGGTGGATGTAAACCACTTGGCCCATGAATCCCATTTCGGGATACGCCCTCGTGGTGATCTGGACATTAACGCCCTGCTTCACGCGAGAAATCTCATGGGACGGGATTCGTGCGATGACCTTCACCGTGGAGACATCCAAGACCGTGAAAAGCTTTTGATTCGGTGAGACTTGATCACCCACTTCCACGTAACGCTCGCCGATGACGCCGTCAAAAGGGGCCCGAATGAAGGTGTCTGACAGGTCTTCCTTAAGCCTCTTGATTTCAGCTTGAGCAGAGGCAATGTCTGCCTGAACGGACTGGATCCGGGACTCCCGTTTTCGGAGTTCACTTCGGGCATTCTCCAACTCGGATCGCTGAAGCTCCAGCTGGCTTTCAGCAATTTCAAGCGCCTGTTTCGCAATAAGCTTTCCCTCGTGCAAGACCTTTTTGCGACCGTAATCCGACTTGGCAAGTTGGAATCTCTGTTTGGCGATGTTGAAAAGGGCCGCTCGCTTTTCATTCTCGCTGCGTTCAATCTTCAGCAGCGCTTTGAATTTATTAAGGGACGCCTCTGCCTTTTCCAGGGCTATCTTATAACGCGTCTCCTCTATACGGCCCAGCACCTCTCCTTTGGACACGGACCTTCCAGGTTCTGCATCGGGCGAGATTCGGTCTATTGGCCCAGCGATCCTGGCACTCACCTTACCTTTTTTAAGGGGTGATACCGTGGCATAAGCCTCCGCCGTCTTGGTAAATGCCCGCGGGATAAGCTCTTGAAGCACCACCGCGACCCGGCGTGGCGGCTCTTTGATCCTGGCTGTGCTCTCTTTGCCCGTCTTTATCAGGACAAGGATTCCTGCACCGGTCAAAATGAGGATCAAAAAAATAAGGCTTACCGAAATCCATAATCGTCTACTGTGGCCCATAAAAAACACCTTTCGTCATCGTGTCCTTCTCTTATCTAATCGCCGTTTTGCCTCTGGTTAATCTGCCTTCCCTCTGGTTTCCTATTCCTTAGGTTGAGTGGGCCGAGGCAGAAGTCCGAACCAAAAAAAATCCTTTAATTCACGGTTAAACTCTATATAGCTGGGATACATCTTAATTAATTTCTCATCGCGTGCCAGTTCGTGCATTTTATCAATGACCGCTGCAATGAATTCCGGACGGATTTCCGGCCGGATATCCCCTTTCTTCTGGGCATCGACAATAAACTTCAGGAAACGCTCTACAACCTTGCTTTGTTCAGGATCTATCGGAAGGACCTCTTCAATGAACTCCGTACTCATCTTTGAGATCAACTCCGTTCTCCACTTAAACATCATTTCGATCTTTTCCGGGAAAGGGATATCCAATGCATTGATCTCATCCAGTTTCTCAAAACCCTCCTCGATCCATTTGTTCCAGATATGCTCTACAAGGTCTGTCTTATTGGAAAAATACTTGTAGAACGTCATTTTGCTCACACCCGCCTTTTGACAGATCTCCTCCACGGTGATCCGTTTTATGCCGTGGCGGGTAAAAAGTCTCTCTGCGGTCTCCATGAGCTGTCCGTGCTTCCTGGAGTTTATGTGATTGGATTTGCTGGCCATTTAACCTCCCTTCCAGCCAAAATGTATACGAAAGAGGGATTATCAAACATATATCGTAAATATATTGCGCATTAGTAAGCAGTTTGTCAAGAGAAAAATTACGATTTTTGTATTTAGTTACGAAAATCGTAAATGCCTTATTCTAGGCATTTTCCAGTGGGAGGGCCTCTATCACTTTTCGATCTGCCCTTGAAAAGGGGAAATCGTCTAACCTGTCGGTCCTGACCCATTGGTACTCGTCGCAACCGATGGCGCGGGGCTTGCCGTTTCGCCTTTCACACTGGAATGCATGGAGAGTGATCCGAAAGTGGGTATAGGCGTGGTCGACGGACGTAAGGGCCTCTCTCACCTTAATTCCTATTCCCAACTCCTCGCGCACACGCTTGCGTAGGCCCTGTTGAAGGGACTCATCTGGTCCTCTCACGCCTCCAGGAAACTTCCACAGACCGCCAAGGAGACCTTGATCGGGCCTCCGCACAATGAGCAAACGCCCTCGCTTATCCCTAATAAAGGCGGCCGTCATGTCTTTGTGGGGGAGAGGTTTTCTTTCCCTCATGATCGGTAATGCTTCCTGCAATCCCTTTTGAAAAGCGAGGCAGAGATCCCCCACGGGACAGGTTTTACATAGCGGGCTCCGAGGCCTGCAGATAGTAGCCCCAAGTTCCATGATCCCGTGGTTGAAGCTGGCAGGGTCTTCAGACGGGATGATTTTGGTCGCCAACGCATGAATCTCTCTTTGCGTATTGCTTTGATCGATGGGCTTCTGGATAGCAAACAAACGGCACAGGACCCGTCGTGCATTGCCATCCACCGTCGGGAATCTCTTATCAAAGGCGAAACTCAGGATGGCAGAGGCGGTATAGGTTCCGATACCTGGCAAACGAATGAGTTCATTCCAGGTGTTGGGAATCTCACCGCCCATTCGTTCCACAATCTCCCGAGCTGCAGCATGCAAATGGCGCGCTCGGGCGTAATAGCCCATATTCTCCCACGCTTTCAGCACCTCTTGAAGCGATGCCTTTGCCAATGTCTCAATGGTGGGGAATTGCTTCAGAAAGCGCTCGTAGTATGGAATCACTGTGTCCACCTGCGTCTGTTGGAGCATGACTTCTGAGACCCATATGAAGTAAGGACTCCTCGTGTTACGCCAGGGAAGGTCGCGCTTGCCGCGGGCATACCAAGAAAGAATACGATCGGCAATTTGTTCTAATTCAGTCATGGCGAAGTCTTAGTCTCACGCAAAGAAGATCTTTCAAAAGCATATGTTCCTTGCCAAATAAAAAGTGACTATATTCCTATAATAAAAAAACACGGAAGAAAAAATAAATTTACAAAAAAGAGTTTCTTAAAGAAAAGGTTGGGCATGGGATTTATAGGACAGCGTTCAGGAACTTGTGATATGGCAAAAAAACTTGTATACCCAAAAAAAGAGCCTTAAGTTCCCAATAGGGTATTAGAGATTAATGAAACAAAGAATTTACACCGCACTAATCGGTGCATTTTTTGCCCTCATGACTGCTAAGTGTGCACCGGTCATTTCAAAAGATATTAGGGATCAAGTGGCGCAGGATCTCAGTTTCAAGGAGGTTCTGCAAGACCCCGAGGCATACAGCGGAGAACTGGTCGTTTGGGGCGGTGTGATCATTAAGGCTGAGAACCAGAAAGAAGGGACTTTGATAGAGGTCCTGCAAAAACCCACGGATAGGGACGGAAGGCCAAAGGCCGTTGATCAATCTGACGGTCGTTTCTTGGCCCTCTACGATGGTTTTCTGGATGTGGCCATATATGCACGCGATAGGGAAGTAACTATAGCCGGTGAGATCAAGGAAAAGCGGGTTCTGCCATTGGGCGATATCCGGTATGCCTACCCTCTTATCCTGGTCAAACAATTACACCTCTGGCCGGGGGAAAGGAAAGAGCGACCTTATCCATATCCCTATCCGCGCCCTTATGGGCCTTACCCATGGTGGTGGTATCACCCGTTCCCCTACAGATACTGGTAACGGTCAGATATTTCAGAAGGCGGTGGCCCTTCAGTTACCCCTGCCCCGTATCTTATCCAAACTATCATTAGGTTTCGAAAGTTCCTTACATAGTGAAGGCAGCTACAAAAGGTCATTGCGAGGAGCCCACCCACCTCGCCATCGTCCCGTTCTTAGCGGGACGATGGCGGGCAGGTCGAAGGCGACGTGGCAATCTCCTGAAAGCCACCGAGATCGCGTAAAAAAAGAGGTTGCTGCGCGGAGTTTACCCTGAGCAATTCGAAGGGCTCGCAACGATGGACAAAATACGGATTCTCAGCTGCCGTCTAGTCTATCAAGGGATCT
>JASFIT010000014.1:0-24565 GCA_050122535.1 Desulfobacteraceae bacterium
GTTGCGCTCAAGTTATTCCTATTACAAGATCTCGAATCTAAATCGAGAAGAGTTATAAACTTTTGTGTGGAAATGCTGCTTCTTTTCAAAACATGTTTGGGACAAAAAAGTCATTGCAGAAATGCAATATTTCCCTCTCAAAACATTGCACATTCCCAACATAGCTACACTGAATCTGACCTGTCTTGACGTTCAATAGGCCGTGATGGTGCTTGTAATTCAAGCATCGCGGGCTGATCATTGCAGTTCGCATCATTGGCACAAAGTGTGCTAAACAGGGATGTAAATCGACGGCAATATGTCAGAATGCACCGTGCCGTGCATTGTAAAATTGATGCCATTAGCCTATCGTTTGGCAGGAATAGGAATCAGATGCCCCGTCCTGTGCGGGGTAATCTGCGTTTATTGTTTAATATCAGCTATATATTTTCCTTAATCCCTGTCGTTTGAGCCACAAATTCTGATGAGGAGGCCCAGTTTTTTTGCCAACGCGCAATCATTGGATAATTAGGAAGTGAAGGGGGACCTATGAGTTTTCAAAAACGATTATCATTAGGCGAATTCGTAGTTTTAGCTGAGATGGACACGCCCAAGGGTGTGGACATTTCAGAGCTTATCACGAATGCCCGCCGGATTAAAGGACGCGTTGATGCTGTAATTATCCCCGACATGGGCGATGGTATGATGAGAATGAGTGCATTGGGTGGGGGCGTTCTCATGCACCAGCAGGGAATGGAAGCAATCATCCATGTCTGTTGCCGGGATCGAAACAGGATCGCAATTCAGGCAGAACTCCTCTCCGCCCATGTTCTTGGCATCCAGAATCTCATTGTAGTGCGCGGGGAAGATATGGCCTTTGGTGACCATTTCGACGCTAGGACGGTGAATGACATAGATGAACTAGATCTTCTTGGTGCCATTCAGTCTCTCCAGAAAGGGGTGGATATGGCAGGTATCGAGCTCAAGGGCAATCCCAGCTTCACCGTAGGTTGCACATTAGATCCCTATGTTGATGACAAATCCCTGGAGAAGGAACTGGAATTGGTCCTGAAAAAGGTGGAAGCGGGAGCCCAGTTCATTATCTCTCCACCTGTGTTTGATATGGAGGATTTTGCCTCTTTCATGGATAAGGCGAAGGGATTGGGCGTACCCATCATTCCCACGGTTTTTCTCTTGAAATCAGTCGGGATTGCCAGGTATATGGCTACCACCCTGCCGGCTTACCACATCTCAGAGCAGCTTATCAAACGAATCCGCCAGGCACAAAACAGGGATATGGAGTGTATCCGAATCGCTGGAGAAACAGTTGCAAATTTGAAGGGACTTGCCCAAGGTGTGCAGATCGTGACACTTGGATGGGAATATCAACTCCCCGGTATCTTAGACCAAGCTGGCCTTTAATGAAGGCCCCATGAGCGATTTCCGGAGAATAGAGAAATGGACGATCAACATTCTTTTCGATTCAAAAACAGTGTACTTGTGATTGGCGCTGGGGTAGGTGGTATCAGGACCGCTCTGGATCTGGCGGAGACCGGAAGGGATGTGGTTCTGATCGATAAGGCCCCCTCAATCGGTGGTCTCATGACCCAGTTGGACCGAACCTTCCCGACGAATAATTGCGATTTATGCACCCTTTCACCCAATCTATCCGAAAGCGGAAGAGAGCTCCATGTCCAGCTCTTGACTCTGACTCATTTGATCCATGTGGAGGGCGAAGCGGGCGCATTCCGAGTTACCCTGAAGAGTGAACCGCGCTACATAGATTTGAATAAATGTACGGCATGCGGGGAGTGTTTTAAGAGATTTCCCGAATGTGTTCTTTTCACTCCCGGCCTGGATCACCGGGCTCCCACTTGCATGCGGTATCCACAGTCAACCCCATATGCTTTTTCTATAGATATTGAAAAATGTCAGAACATCGAGGAACTGGTTCAAACGTGTCAAGATGGCGCTATCCTGCCGGAAGACACGGAGAGGGTTTTGGAGCTTGAGGTGGGTTCCATAGTTCTGGCGACAGGAGCGGAGCTTTTCGATCCCAACATACTTGATAATTTTGGCCGCGGCCAATACCCCAACGTGCTCAGCAGCCTGGAATATGAGCGAATCCTATCCGCCTCGGGTCCGACCCATGGTGAGTTGATTCGCCCCTCGGATGGAATGCTGCCCAAAAAAATCGCCTGGATACAGTGTGTGGGTTCCCGCAATATGAACCAGGTCGACGCCCCTTACTGCTCCAGCGCCTGTTGTATGTTCGCTTTAAAAGAAGCCATTGTGACCAAGGAACGGTTTCAGGACGACATTGAGACCGTCATTTTTTATATGGATATGAGGACCTCGGGGAAAGATTATGAGCTTTATTACCAGCGAGCAAAAAACGAATACGGCATTCGCTTTGTTCGCTGTCGTCCCCACAGCGTTGAGCCCGAACAGGACACGGGGGACCTGTCCATTATCTACTCAACGGAGGGAGGTTCTTTTCCCGAAAGAGAGGCCTTCAACATGGTGGTTCTTTCCACGGGTTTTCGAGTTGTACCGGAAATGGCTGAACTGGCTCGGGAACTGGGGATTGAGCTCAATGAACATAATTTTGTCAAGACGACCTCTTTCGATCCCGTGGCCACATCCAGGCCCGGAATCTATGTATGCGGCCTTTTCCAAGGCCCCAAGGATATTCCTGAAACGATGGTCCAGGCCAGTGCGGCCGCTTGTTTAGCCTTCAATCACCAGAAAGTTATCGAAGAAACCCTTGAGGCCGAAGAGGAATTTCCTTCTGGAGAAGAAGAACTTCCGCCGGAACGCGATGTCAGCGAGGAGGAACCGAAGATAGGCGTTTTTGTCTGTGACTGCGGGTACAACATCGGAGGTCTCATCAATGTGGACGATGTTGTTGAATATGCTCGGGGGCTTCCTCAGGTGGACGTTGCCGAGATGGTAGGGCATGGTTGCTCGCGCGAGTCACTGGAGCATATTGAAGACGTCATTCGAGCAAAGGACCTCAACAGGGTGGTGATGGGAGCCTGTTCTCCCAGGACACACGAAACTCTATTCCAGGACACCATCCGCAGGGCGGGCCTCAACAAGTACCTTCTTGAGATAGCCAATATCCGGGATCAGGATACATGGGTCCATCTTGACAACCCCGGGGAGGCGTCCAACAAGGCCAAAGATCTTATCCGGATGGCGGTTTCAAGTGCCGCCCTCAGCCACCCTCTCACAGATCATGTTCTCCCCATGAACAAGGATATCCTGGTGGTCGGGGGCGGGGTAACAGGGATAAACGCCGCCTTGAGCCTAGCCGACAAAGGGTTCAAGGTTTATCTGGTTGAAAGATCCGGAGAATTAGGTGGCATTGCCAAAAATATCCATAGGACGCTCGAAGGGGAAGACGTACGGTCATATATGAGGGATCTGATTGAGAGGGCGAAAAGCCATGACAAGATTCAGATCCTAAACAATTCTATTATTGTTGACCACTCCGGGATGCCAGGTCTTTTCAAGACAGGGCTCCAGATCGGGCCAAGATTGGCCTATAGGCAGATAAACCACGGAGCCACCATTTTGGCCACCGGGGCCTTGGCCAACAGGCCCAAGGAGTATCTTCTGGACGAGCACGAAGCGGTGCTGACCCAGCTCGATCTGGACGGATTGATCGAAGATCGCCCAGAGAAGGTAAAAGGCTGGCGAAACGTGGCCATGATCCAATGCGTTGGATCCCGTTCCCCCGAGAACCCTAACTGCTCGCGCATTTGTTGCCAGTCTGCCGTCAAGAATGCCTTAAGAATACTGGACATAAATCCAGAGGTACAAGTGTTTGTCCTGTATCGGGATATGAGAACCTATGGGTTCCAGGAGGATTACTACCGAAAGGCCCGCGAGCGGGGGGTCATATTCATCCGTTACCAGGTGGATGGCAGGCCTGCGGTGGAAGAGAGTGGTGAGCAGGTGGCCGTCACCTTTAAGGAGCCAGTCCTGGGGCGGGAAATCAAGATCTTGGTGGATTGCCTCGCATTGAGTACAGGTTTTGTGGCCGATGATGAGGCCACCGAAGATCTGTCCATGATTTTTCATCTGAATAGGACCAGTGATGCTTATTTCTTGGAAGACCACGTAAAATTAAGACCGGTGGATCTTCCTGTTCCCGGATTTTTCGTGGCCGGGACCGCACATTCACCAAAAGGGATAAGTGAGAGTATCGCCCAGGCCCAGGCAGCGGCCGGAAGGGCGCAAACGCTCTTAGCGCGAGACGTTATTAATCTTGGTGCGTCTGTGGCAAGAGTGGACGGTAGCAAGTGTGCAGCTTGTTTGATCTGTGTCCGGATCTGCCCTTTTAATATACCCTTTATTAATGCGGATGGCTATTCGGAAATAGACCCTGCCAAATGTCACGGGTGCGGTCTGTGCGCTGCAGAATGCCCAGCTGACGCTATACAACTCATGCAGTATGAAGACGAGCAGATTATGGCCAAGGTGGATGGACTCTTGCAAGGGATATTATAATGGAAAATTTCAAACCTGTGATTGTGGCCTTTTGTTGTCATTACTGCGCCTACACAGCAGCGGATATGGCTGGAAGTATGAGACTTCCCTATCCCCCCAATGTAAAGATCATAAGGATACCCTGCAGCGGAAAAGTGGGGGCAATCCACATTATGCGAGCCTTACAAAAGGGGGCGGACGGTGTTTATGTGGCCGGTTGCCTTGAGGGGGACTGTCATTTCAAGGACGGAAACGTGAAGGCGGCCAAGCGCGTCAGATATGTGAAAAAGCTCCTAGAGGAGATTGGCATCGGAGGGGAAAGGATCGAGATGATCACCATGTCAGCAGGTATGGGAGAACGTTTTGCCCAGACGGCCATAGATTTCACGGAAAAGATCCGCAAGCTGGGACCAAATCCGGTCAAAGCAGGCTTAAGGAATGAGGCCCAATCAGTCGCTGGTTGATAGCCATATATACAAAGAGAGGAGGAACAATGATCACAGCGGAACGCAAACCCCTGAAAGAGATTCTTGAGTACATAGAACCCTATGATCAGATTCTACTCGTAGGTTGTAACGAATGCGTCACGGTTTGCGCGGCAGGGGGCCGTAAAGAGGTTGGTCTTTTGTCCTCGGCACTCCAGATGGCCTGCATGAAGAGTGGTAAGACTCTTGAGGTCAGGGAGATTACCCTGGAAAGGCAGTGCGACCCGGAGTACATAGAAGAACTTGTCAACCATATGGATCAGGCAGATGCCGTGCTTTCCATGGCTTGTGGCTGTGGCGTTCAGGAAGTTGCAAGGCGTTTTAAGGATACGCCTGTCTTCCCCGCTGTGAATACGGAGTTTATGGGGGCCTCGGAACGACAGGGTGTATGGGCGGAGCGATGCCAAGGTTGTGGAGATTGTCTCCTAGGATTGACAGGAGGCATCTGCCCCATCGCCCGATGTTCCAAACGTTTGCTTAATGGTCCATGCGGTGGCTCGACCAACGGCAAATGTGAAATCAGCTCCGAGGTGGAGTGTGCCTGGCAACTTATCTGGGACAGATTGAGAGCCCTTGGCACGGAGGATAGATACGAGGAGATCATGTCGGCAAAAGATTGGCGGGCGAGTCGGGATGGGGGACCCCGGAGGATTATCAGAGAGGATTTGGCATCATGAAAACGGAAAGCGCACTGGAAAAAGTTTTACTATCTGGTAATTTGGCCATAACCTCTGAATGTGGGCCTCCACGGGGTGCAGCTCCAGAAAAAATAAAAGAAAAGGCCGAATTACTCAGGGGTTACGTCGATGCCATCAATGTCACGGACAACCAGACGGCCGTGGTCCGGATGTCAAGCTGGGCGGCCTGTATAATCATAAAGCAACTGGGCCTCAACCCTATCCTCCAGATGGTCACGAGAGATCGTAATCGCTTGGCTATGCAAAGTGATATACTGGGTGCTTACTCGCACGGTATCGATACGATGCTTTGTCTTTCAGGTGATCATCCCCATTTTGGCGATCATCCCATGGCTGCCAATGTGTATGACCTGGATTCCATACAACTGATCCAGACAGTGAGGGCAATGCGTGATGAGGGAAAATTCCAAGGTGGAGATGATATCCTCAAACCTCCAAAGATGTTTATCGGAGCTGCTGCCAACCCTTTTGCCGATCCCTTTGAACTCAGGGTGGCGCGACTGGCCAAGAAGGTCAAAGCAGGCGTGGATTTTATCCAGACCCAATGCATCTACAACCTGGATAAGTTTGAGAAATGGATGGAGGGGGTTCGGGACAGGGGCCTTCATGAAAGGGTCTATATTCTGGCCGGCATCACCCCTATGAAGTCGGCAGGCATGGCAAAATACATGAAGAACCGGGTTCCAGGCATGGATGTCCCCGATGGGCTTGTCAAACGTATGTCAGGTGTTTCTAAGGAAAAGCAGGCCGAAGAAGGCATCCGTGTCTCGGTGGAGTCCATCGAGCGACTGAAAGAGGTGGAGGGAGTGAGAGGATTTCACATCATGGCTATAGAATGGGAACAGAAAGTTCCCGAGATTGTGGAAAGGGCCGGGCTTTTTCCCAGACCCGCAAAATAATTTGCATGGCGATTTTTCTTATGATAATTTAAATTTTTGTCATTCAAGATATATCAGAGGAGGCAGATCATGAGCGATAAGCAACTTGTTCTTGTGGTAGACGATGATCCAGACTTGGTAGAAGCCGTCTCTATGAAATTGGAGAGTGAGAATTACCGAGTGGCCAAGGCCTACGATGGCAATCAGGCGTGGGAAAAGATCAAGGAAGAAAAACCAAAACTGGTTATTCTGGATGTCATGATGCCCAACAAGAATGGCTATCAGGTCTGTGATGAGATCAAAAAAGATGAGGAGTTCAAGGACATTACAGTGGTGCTGCTAACAGCCGTGGGAGAGGCTGTAACTTCCACCAGGTATATGCATAGAGATGGCATGACCACCTTGGCCAATGAATTTATTCCAAAGCCCATTGATTTAGACAAACTTATGGAAATCGTGAAAGACTATACTGGCTAAAGTGAACGATCATTATAGTCAGTTGTCTGCTGCTGTTTTTCGCCTTTGAGTTATTGTGACCAGGAGCATGACAACTTGAGTTATTTTAGCAACGGACCGTGAGGGGACAACTAACGGACTTTACCCTGCCAGCCATCATGGAAAAGATCAAGATCGAGGGCATCAAACTCAGCAACGAGCTTTTCCAAGTAAACCTTCGGAATAGATCTAATCAAGAGAATACTATTTCTCAATTTTGCCAAATTCTGGCCGCTCACCAGATAAACATGCCTTTCTTGTCCAACACATACTTGAGGCAGAGGATTCAGCTGTCTTGCTGCGTGGCGGTTGAAGACAGACATCGAGTAAGGAATCTTATCGATTCAGAACTCGAACTGGGAGGAGACGTGAAATTTATACCTTCCGTAGGCTTGTTGTCTGTCTTTCCACATCAATCCAGTCTGAAAATTTTGGGACTGTCATTATATGCCATCGGGAAGGCGCGGCTGCCATTATATGGAATCGCTTCGTCTCTGTCCGCGCTCACATTCATTACCGACTATATCCACTTGGACAAAGCGGCTGAAACCTTGGAACAATACCTGGAGTTGCCATCCAATCAACGCCCTTTCAGATCAGAAATTGCTGTGAGACAAAGCAGAGTCGTCAAAAAGTAATGATCGTAAAGCGCGGTGTCAGTGGTCCATTGTCAGTTGGAAAAGGCGAGCAAGGTTACGGGACTTAGCAGATTCATCATTCATGTAACGCAATACAGAGGAAGAAGGATGGACGCTGTCAGAAACGCTGATTATGGGCGCGCAGAATATGATCTCAGCATTTAAGAGGCTGAAAAGCAGCCCTTTTCTTTGGAGATGATACTGTGGAAACCATTGCAGTCTACTGGGAGCCCAGGGTGAAAACATATGGTTTTAACGTGGTTACGGATTTGTCCTTACTGGAATTTGCTATAAGGCCAGAGCATATGGCCGATCTAGGTTTTGGGGTTCAGGAACTGGGAGATCTAGGGATAAACCTCTTTCTTGTTTTGGCCCAGAATTTAGGTGATGAGAACTTATGGCTGTATCTTTTAATCAAGTATGAGTGGGAGGAAAGGATGATAACCCACCTTCGCCAAATCATTGGAGGAGCCCCCAAGGAATTGACTTATGTTACCTCCCCAGTGGGATTGATCTACTTTCAGGGGCCTCATTTTGGAGACAGATATGGAATAGCCGATTCGGCTTTTCGGGCTCTGAGTAGGAAGGCTATTCCAATCTTAGCGGCCGGATGTTCCGCATCATCTATTTACTTGGTCTTGCCTCAAGAAAGGACAGAGGAGGGTAGAACCTTTCTGAGCCGAGCCTTTGAGTCGCCGCAGACCTGATACTTGATTTCGCAACTCCGCAGGCTGGTTGTTGCCGGGTGCTCTTGGTGGGTATGAGTCTCAGGAAATATCAAGGGCCCTTTCCATTTACGGGTAAGTCATTTGAAATCTCTGTGAAGAATAGGTATCGCGGTCTGAAACCGCAATTTGGGATCTGAGACAGTCTGGGTACTTATGTCCAAAAATAACAATAGACTCGCCAAAGAAAAAGACTGGAGAATAAGGGTCTTTGATTCCCTTTCCTTTCCCACCCTTATCTTGAAGCCGGACAGAGTTATTGTGACCGCCAACCAAATCTTTCTGAAAAAGTTCGGTGCTATGGATCAAGTTATCGGCAAGAGATGTCATGAGGTATTTTATGACTCCAAAGAACCCTGTTCGTCTGAAATGTGCCCTCTGCCCCAGGTGATAGCCGATAGGAAGGGTCATTCCATCCTAAAACGTCTTACCGATGAACATGGTGATGAAAGGTGGGAGGATCGGGTTTTTTCTCCGATCCTGGATGACGGGGGCGAAATTCTTTACATCATGGAAAGCGTAAGGGATGTTACAAGGCTTAAGACCTTGGAAAAGGAGTTGAGAAAGACGAAGGAATTCTTTGAGAACGTTATACAAAGCTCGGCGAGCGCCATTGTGGCCGCAGACCGAACTGGAACTATTCTTTTTATGAACCGGGCCGCAGAGGATCTTTTTGGCTATGCCGCAGAGGACGTCTTAGGCACGAAGAGCGTGGAGCAAGTATACCCTGCCGGAAAGGCAAGAGAGATCATGAGAAAAATGCAGGATGAAACGATCGGGGGAGAGGGGAAGTTGCCCCCGACAAAAATCACGATCATCAATGCCAGTGGCGAAGAGATTCCCGTTGAGATCACAGCCGCTATCATATATGAGGGGGACCGAGAGGTGGCTACCATGGGAATTTATAACGATCTCAGAGAGAGACTGGCCGTGGAACGAAAATTGAAGGAGGCGCAAGCCCAGGTCGCACATTCAGAGAAAATGGCCTCGCTCGGTCAACTGGCAGCAGGCGTGGCCCATGAGATTAATAATCCCCTGACCGGCATTCTTCTTTACGCCAATATGGTGCTTGAGCGTCTCAAGAAAAGTGATCCTTTCCGGGAGGATCTGGAATATGTGGTCGAAGACACCATGCGGTGTAAGAATATTGTGAAAAACCTTCTGGCTTACAGCCGGCAAACAAACCCAAGTAAAGAGATTCTTCAGATGAATACGCTTGTGGAGCAGAGCTTGAACCTGATTCGTGAGCAGGAGCTGTTCATGAACATAGAAGTGATCAAGGAAATGTCCGGCGACACGATGTTGGTCCATGCAGACAAGAACCAGCTCTGCCAGGCGATTATAAATCTGGTCATTAATGCTGCTGATGCAATGGAGAGGAAGGGATCCCTTACTTTCCGTACCTACCGGGATAAGCCCGCCAGAAGGGTGTACCTGGAAATTTCGGACACAGGTTCCGGTATCCCTGAGGAAAATGTATCCAAAATATTTGATCCATTTTTTACTACAAAGGGACTGGGTAAGGGCACTGGCCTGGGACTGAGCACCGCATACGGATTGGTTAAGGAGAATGGCGGCGATATTTCCGTCAGAGAGACAAGTGCTGAAGGGACAACCTTCTTGCTTGATCTACCTCTTTATGTCCCCACGGACGATAATCAAATTGTGTAAAGGTCGCATTTTTACTCCCAACAGAAGGAACTTAGGATTATGAACGAAAAGACAGCATGGAAAACTTCCTTCAAGCCCAGAATTTTGGTGGTGGATGACGAAAAGCGCATCCGAGACGGCTGTCACAAGGTGCTGACCGGGGAGGGCTTTGAAGTGGCCAGGGCTGAAACAGGGGAAGTGGGGATTAAAATGATAGAAGAGGCACATTACGATATTATCTTGTTGGACTTGAAAATGCCCGGTCTATCTGGTTTTGATGTTTTGGGGCACGTTAAGGCTCTTCATCCAGATAGCGTCATTATTGTGATCACAGGCTATGCTACCGTGGATCACTCCATTGAAGCTATGAAAAAAGGCGCCTTCGATTTTATTCCCAAGCCCTTTTCCCCGGAACAACTCCGGGTGGTGGTGTCCAAGGCCATTGAACACACCCGTACCCTTCAGGACATTGCCAACGAAAAATCCCGAATGCGGGTTCTTATTAATCAGCTTGCCAGTGGCGTCATGGCTACTGACAACCAGAAAAGGGTAGCGTTGGCTAACCCAGCTTTCCTAAGGATGTTGGGCTATCGCGGAGAGAGCGTCATAGGCTGTCGGGCTGAAGAGTTTATAGGGGATGAAAGCCTGATGCAGATGATTGATCAGGCCCTGTCCATGCGCGAGGGAGAGTTCCTAGAGTTGACCGAAGAATTGAATCTCAAGGGCAAAAAGGAAGGTCAAGAGACTATCCTGGTCGCACGATGCGTTCCTTTTAAGGATAGGCTCGGTCGGATCTTAGGCACAGTCACGGTACTGCACGATATCACCGCATTGAAAAAAATGGACCAGCTCAAGTCCGATTTCGTTTCCATGGTAGCCCATGAGATTCGGAGTCCCATGAACTCAGTCCTGGCACAGCTCAAAGTGGTTCTTGACGGGCTGGCCGGGAATGTAAGTGAAAAGCAGCAGGAGATTCTAGGCAGGGCCTCAGATAGGATTAGAGGGCTTTCGGATCTTTCTACGGACCTATTGGACCTCGCCAAAATAGAATCCGGGCTGATCACCCAGGAGAAAGAGAATCTCAATACAGCAGAGTTTCTGGCGGACCAGGTCGCCTTTCATCAGGCAAAGGCCCAGGCCAAGGATGTTCGCCTAGAACTGGACCCTCTTCCCAAACTCCCTCCTCTGCTGGCTAATAGGCCAAATATGGAGGAGGTCCTGTCTAACCTCATTAGCAATGCCGTCAATTACACGCCCGAGGGAGGAAGTATAGGAGTTTCAGCTACAACAGAGAACGACTATCTGTGCATCAGTGTCAGGGATACCGGCATTGGCATCGCCCACGAAGATTTAGATCGGATTTTCGACCGATTCTATCGCGTAAAGAGCGAAAAAACCAGACTTATTACTGGTACAGGACTCGGGCTATCCATTGTAAAGAGCATTGTGGAAGCGCACAATGGCATGATTCGTGTGGAGAGCGGGCCTGATCATGGAACCACATTCTATGTCTACATTCCTTTAATTGAGTCGTGAAGAACAAAGACGAATTCGGAATGAAGTGGACGGAACGAAAAGCAAAGTAGTCATGACAAGAATCTCCTTTGTCGCCTAAAAGTTGATTCTCCGATACTCAAAAATCAAATTCTTAAGTGAGAAGAGCCAGGAGATCGATGCCCTGATTTGCAGATTGCCTGGGTATATTGGGGAGCGGGTAAGAGACCTTTGAAAAAAGACCCCTTTTGCCCAATCTCCCGCCCGCCTTGCCCTGTTGAATTTCCCAGAGGGAACCCTATTCAACAGGGCGAGCTTGAGCCCCGCCTATAGGGCGGGACGATGGCGGACAGGCTGTGTCAGACTCAGATTTTGACCCGCCAAAGAGCTATGGCGGGTAAATCCTCGAAATACTTATCGTCTATTCCTGCGCCTAAAATCTTCGCCTTCCCCTCCGGGGCGTAGGCCCTACGGGCCGGAGGCTTGATCTTGAACAAAATTGAGCATTTTTCAAAGGTCTCCTTGGAGAGTAACAAGCAAATCCCCCTTGATCCCCCTTTATAAAAGGGGGAGGAAAGGTTTGCCTTGTTTCAATGATAAGGGGATCCCTAAACACCCCCCTTTGTAAAGGGGGGAATGGGGGGATTTTTCAGGAGGGGCAAACTTAAGCCCGCACCCTTCGGGTTCGGATGCCTTATTTCAGGATAGGAATCAGATGAGGTTCTGGGTGACAAAGCGGTCCAAAGCGTCAACAGCAGCGGGATCGAATTGTTTTCCTTTCAAGGCTTTCAGCTTTTCCAGAGCCTTCTTCATGGGCATCGGCTTGTTGTAGGGCCGCTGCGTAGTCATGGCATCGAAGGCATCGGCCACGCCCACAATCCTGGCTCCGATCGGGATTTCATCTCCTTTTAGGCCATCAGGATATCCTGAGCCATCATACTGCTCGTGATGATGGCGAACCGTGGGCAGAACAAAATTGAGGTATTCAATGGGCCTCAGAATATTCTCGCCCGTGATAACGTGGGCCTGGATAGTGTGGAATTCCATGGTCGAGAGAGCACTGTCTTTATCAATGATAAGATCCTTGACACCGATTTTGCCGATATCATGGAGTTGAGCAGCAGTCTTGATCTCTTTGCACGCCTCCTCGCTCAATTTCATCTCCTGTGCAATACCGAGTGCGTAACGACTCGTCCTCTGCGAGTGCCCCCGTGTGTAGGGGTCTTTTGCTTCTACGGTGTTCAACAGCGCAAGTATGGATTCATGGTATGCTTTCTGGAGGTTTTCGTAGAGACGGGAGTTCTCCAATGCGGTGGCCGACTGATTGGCGAGAGCCGAGAGGAGGGCCATGTCGTTCTCATCGAAACAATTCGGTTTTCGGGGATTGTCAAGGTAGATCAGGCCCAATACAGCCCCCTTACTTACCAGAGGCGCACACATGACAGAACGAAGACTGAGTGCTATAACGCTTTCTGCTGTTGAAAACCGAGCGTCCTGAGAAGCATCGTTCGCCAGAATACAGACTTGTTGCTCTACAGATTGATTGACAATGCTACGACTTATCTGAAAAGGATTTGGTGCCCCCTCAGTCCGATTTTTGACGAATCTCGGCCTAAAATCTTTGCCGTTGTCTTCAAGTAGAATGCAAACGGTTTGAACGTTACCAAAGACTTCTAATATTTTTTCAGCTATTTGGTCGAGCAGTTGATCAATGGCGCGGACAGAATTTATTGCGCTACCCACCTCATAGATGGTTTCAAGATTCTTGAGCAACCTTTCCATGAGGGTTCCTCTTTTCGTCGTCGTCTTTTCATCCGCCTCTGGAATGGGTTCGGGCCAGGTGGTCACTTCTTCTAATTGGTTTGACAAGATGTCAAGAGGAATGACTGAAGTAACGAACGGGCTCCCTTCCTCCTGCCATCTGATCCCTGGGGGCAGGTCTTCTTTAAGGACCTGAATCCTGGTCTCACCCATTTCTATACGATCACCTGGAATGAGTACCTGGCGCGCGACCCGATCGTCGTTTATGTAGGACCCATTCAAGCTGTTTTTGTCGTAGAATATGGAGGCATCTCCCTCTCGAATGATCTCGGCATGGATTCTCGACAATTTGGGATCACTGATAGGAATATCGCAGGCAGGATCGCGACCAATAATGGTGCGGCTTTCCTTTAGGTTCCAGACTCTGTCTTTCTCCTTACCTTTTGTACAGACGAGTTTCATCAGACTATCTTGAGATCAAGCTTTCAATAAATCAACGCTGGTACAGACCCAAAAGCATTTGTTCACATACCCGACACAACAAACCTTGCTCTGCCTCATATTATCGTCAGAGACTTATCCGATCTGAGTCAATTTTCCAAATCTAGAGGTAAATTTTACCATGGGGGGAAATGTCCCGTCAAATGAGAAGAGCTCCCGGCAGTTTCCTGTAGGGAGCTTCTTAGGGGGTGTGAAACAGCTTTTCTAGGATTTTATTTCAATCGTCTTTTCTCCAAAGAGGCTGAACCTGAGCCAATCAAATGCGAATTGCATCAGTCGCACATCGTCAGTGGCTAATGCCTCTATCTTTTCAGCTTTGACCTGAAAGAGATCAAGAAATCTCGTTTCGAAAATAAGCTTTCTAAATCTATCCAAGTTATATGAAGCCATATAGAACATTTGTATCTTTCGCGGAATGTCCTCCTTATTCCCAAGGCTTTTCTGAGACGTGATGATCTCCAACCATTGATCGTTCATGGCATTATATTCATCCACACCTTCATTGGCCATCCATTCCTCCAAAGTCCATTTCCTATCTTCACAAAAACCGAGACAGTGCTCTTCATCCACAATGAAGAACTTCTCCCGGGTCTCTTTTTCCCTGTCCACTCTCAGGGCAGCTCTGCCCAGGGGATAGACCCGGCAGGCACCCGGCCGATCTTCATAGATGGTACACCCTTCGGAAGTAACGAAAGGGCATTTCCGATTCAGGTCCAGATCCATTTTGAGGTTTATCATGGGGAATCGGGGGTGCTTGTTCCACTTTGTCACAGTGTATCTATCCAAGAAGGCATCAGAAGGGATGCGCAGGCGATTCTTTACGCGCACGATATCATAAGGGGTGAGAACCAAGTCCAGATCAGCACAGCATTTGGTGAAGCACGCAATATCCTTATGGCAGCGGAATTGGAACGTGGACTTGACCATCGGTCTAAACAAGACCTGCTTTTTGACGTCGTTCATTGGTTTCAAGCTTTCATCTTTCGGGAAGTATTAGATGCAAGGTGGAAGCAATGACATGAAAGAGGCGATTTTCGCCAGTTTAGTCATTTTAGACACTTTAGCTCACTTTAGGCACTTTAGTCACTTTGGCTCACTTCAGCTCACTTTAGTCACTGCTCTTGTGGCTCCGATTTTACTTTGAAAAGAATTTGGCCAAAAATTCCAAATTTTATCCAATCAAATGCAAATTTCAAAAGCTCTTCATCACTTCTCTGTATTTTTATAATTCTTGTTGAATCGACATCAAATCGATCAAGAAATGTACTTTCAAATATAAATTCTCTGAATTTATCAAGATTGTATAATGCCATGAAAACCATTTTGCCTATATCTGGGTTTTGGATGGTCGGTTCTTGCGCCCTTAGGGGGGCGGTGATCTCGGAAAAGAGCCTGTTCATCTCCTCGTAAGGCACGATGCCCTGATCCAGTAGCCACTCATATATCCTCCATTTCTTCTCTTCTTTAAGACCCAGACAGCGCGAGGAATCGGTAATCCGGCTAAGCGTTCCATCATCATTCATATCCAATGGAAACATTCGGCAAGGCCAAGGCCTATCCTCGTAGACGAAACATCCTTCTTTGTTAACGAAGGGGCACCTCTTGTCCCCTTCATTCATTTTGAGGATGACCAGGGGAATGAGGCGATTCACTTTTGGGATAATTATCGTGTACTTATCCAGAAACTCGTCGGAAGAGATAGAGAGCGCTTTCTTCAAACGCAAAACATCATATGGCGTCAAAACAATGTTTATATCTTGGCAACACTGGGTAAAACAGGGTACACCTGGGGAACAGTTGAATTTGAACTCATGTTCCGGGTCCATCCTTTCCTCTTCCTTTTTAGTATGTTTTTGGTCTGGCATGTGACATATTCCTTTCTATTTTCCTAATGCAGGACATAAGGCGTTCCTCAATTCCTCTTCGGTAACATAACAAATTCCTTGACGGATCATAAGACTTTGTTTTTATAAGAGCCCTCAAGCACAACTGCTGCAAAATTTGGATGATACAACGGCCTTTCTCAGGAGGAAAAAGATCCATGAAAGAAAGAACCCTATCCATCATTAAGCCGGACGGTGTCTCCAGGCATCTCATTGGAGAGGTTATTCAGCGATTGGAAAAGGCGGATTTGAAAATTGTGGCCATGAAAATGATAAAGATGACAAAGGCCGAGGCCAAAGGCTTTTACAAGGTGCATGAAGGCAAACCCTTTTATGAAAGCCTTACCGAGTTTATGTCGTCTGGATCCTGCGTGCTCATGGTACTGGAGGGGGCGGATGCCATCGCGAGATATCGAGAGCTGATGGGGGCTACCAATTACAAAGAGGCTGAAGAGGGCACAATCAGACGGGAATTCGCCACAGACATAGAGAAGAACGTGGTCCATGGCTCAGACTCCGAGGAAACCGCAAATTTTGAGATCAAGTATTTTTTCAGCGCTCTGGAGATTATTGAAGACTAAAAAGGCCTCCAGCATCCCCAGAACGATGCGAGGCCTAGTGCTTGGCCCGCCTCAGGCAGACCACCTCCCAGATTTTTGACTCGCTCAGTTGTTTACCGAGGTATTTGGCACCCCGCCAGCAATAAAAACCGGGGGATCTGCCCAACGCTTCCTAGTTATACTTATTCTTTTGTCTCTGCCTTCTCTTCCGCCGTCCCTTTCTCCTCTTTGAGTTCCTTCAACTCTTCCTTGAGGCTCTGCACTTCATCCTGCAAGCCGGTGGGTCCCGTTTCAAAACCCTCTGAGGCCTTCCTGTCCTTTATCTCCTCATAACCCAAATACGTGGCTAGGGCGCCGCCTAAGAGCAGAACCACAGGGATGCCGGCTGCCAGGGCCTTCAAAAAATATGGAAACCAGTAGATGATTCCTATGATTCCCAGAATTAATGCTATCAACCCTAAAACCAAAGCCATCATTTCAGTCCCTCCTTAAAGATTATCTGCCAGGATGATTACCGCCGCTTCTTTTCAGCATCAAAGGTTTTGATACCACAAAGAAAAAGATCGTTCAAGAGCTTAATGATTATTTTCAAAAAGTCAAATAAAATTGAACTTAGTTCGCTTCGCTCACAATCGGAATATTGGAATACTAGGTTCTGGCCTCCGGCTTGTAGA
This sequence comes from Desulfobacteraceae bacterium, assembly GCA_050122535.1. GTDB lineage: Bacteria > Desulfobacterota > DSM-4660 > Desulfatiglandales > HGW-15 > JASFEQ01. The sequence goes on from JASFIT010000014.1 coordinate 16,919, forward strand.
GCCTACGGCCCGGAAAGGAAAATGGGGTAATGGTGTATTTGAAAATCCCGCTCCACATGCAAGTCAAAGATGTTAGTGAATGGGCGAATTCCCATTAAAACCAATATCCTTTGCGCTCGCTTCACTCCGCTTAGTCCCCGCAAGCGGATCCGCAGTTTCCATCATTCCATTATTCCCCGCCTGCCTCGCCCGCGCGAGAGCAATGGCGGGCAGGCATGTAGGAGGCAGGTACTCACGCCTCAAAAAAACACATTTATTCTGAATAAGTTGTAAAAGTTCTGAGACGCAAATTTGCCTACATGGGTTTATCATATTCTGTCATGTGAGGAGGCGTTTATCTTTTTCGTGGAGTCGCTAAAGAGAGAGCAAAGGATTAAATATCTCTTTATTATATTTTGGTTGCAATTTTTATAATAAAGTTTAAGATACCCCAAAATGGTGGGACAAGATAAAAAATGTGAAGAAAAAAGAGAAATTCAAAGAAAAAAGGAGATTTAGCTTCCATTATTTCAATATTCCCCTCTAAATCCAAATATTGTACAATATTCACCATTGAAATATTCCCTTTATAGAAATATCCTTTAGGATTAGCTTTTTGCAGACAAGACACGCCAGCGTAGCTCAGTTGGTAGAGCAACTGATTTGTAATCAGTAGGTCGGGGGTTCGATTCCCTTCGCTGGCTCCAAATGAGTCGGTAATGGAGAGGTTCCCGAGCGGTCAAAGGGAGCAGACTGTAAATCTGCCGGCGCAGCCTTCGGAGGTTCGAATCCTCCCCTCTCCACCATTCAAGTTGTCTCGCGGGCATGTAAAAAAATTTGACTCACAAGCTCCAAGGCGTTCTCAAATTATTATTTCCCATGTTTAGCAACTTCCCGACTCTAAACCCATGAAGCAAATGAAAAGCGGGAATAGCTCAGTTGGCTAGAGCGTCAGCCTTCCAAGCTGAGGGTCGCGGGTTCGAGTCCCGTTTCCCGCTCCATACTTTATGACCCTGGAGCATTATAACCTCCTGGTATTATTCAGCCAAAAAGAGGGCTGAGCTTCTGTCGGGCGCATAGGGTCATGCGAAAGGGGAATCTCTGAGGCAGACAGAAAGCGTTAAGCTGAACGAACCCTTTGAGCCCACGTAGCTCAGTAGGTAGAGCACATCCTTGGTAAGGATGAGGTTCACCGGTTCGATCCCGGTCGTGGGCTCCATGTAAAAAAACAGCTGTTGCCGAAGCGACTTTCGGATGCTTTTCGTATAATAGGCTTAGAACCATAAGATTTTGGGATCAGAAGGAGGATAGAGATGTCTAAGAAGAAATTTGAGAGGACGAAGCCGCATGTGAATGTGGGCACTATTGGGCATATAGATCATGGTAAGACGACGTTGACGGCGGCGATTACGAAGCATTTGGAGAAGCAGGGCAAGGCGGACTATGTGCCCTTTGATGAGATAGACAAGGCGCCTGAGGAGAAGGCACGAGGGATAACGATAGCGACTGCGCATGTGGAGTATGAGACGGAGAATAGGCACTATGCGCATGTGGACTGTCCTGGTCATGCGGACTACATTAAGAATATGATTACAGGTGCGGCGCAGATGGATGGTGCCATATTGGTTGTGGGTGCGGATGATGGTCCGATGCCGCAGACGAGGGAGCATATTTTGTTGGCGCGTCAGGTAGGAGTGCCGAGCATAGTGGTGTATTTGAACAAGTGTGACATGGTGGATGATGAGGAGTTGATTGAGTTGGTGGAGTTGGAATTGCGGGAGTTGCTGACGAAGTATGAATTTCCTGGTGATGATACGCCGATCATACGAGGCAGTGCGTTGAAGGCGTTGGAGAGTGATGATTTAGAGAGTGAGGATGTGAAGTCGGTATTTGAGCTGTTGGATGCGGTGGATGCGTTTATACCTGAGCCTGTGAGGGACACGGACAAGCCGTTTTTGATGCCGATAGAGGATGTATTTAGCATATCTGGTCGAGGTACGGTTGTGACGGGCAGGGTGGAGCGTGGGATTATCAAGGTTGGAGATGATGTGGAGGTGGTTGGTATAAGGGCTACGATGAAGACGGTATGCACTGGGGTGGAGATGTTTCGCAAGGTGTTGGATCAGGGTCAGGCTGGAGACAACATAGGGGTTTTGTTGCGAGGGACGAAGCGCGATGATGTGGAGCGTGGTCAGGTGGTTGCAGCGCCTGGGACGATAACGCCGCACACTGTATTTAGGGCGGAGGCGTACATATTGACGAAGGAGGAGGGAGGACGTCATACGCCGTTTTTTAATGGATACAGGCCGCAGTTTTATTTTAGGACGACGGATGTGACCGGAGTGGTGACGTTGCCTGAGGGTGTGGAGATGGTGATGCCTGGGGACAATGTGACGATGGATATTAATTTAATCACGCCCATTGCGATGGAGAAGGAGTTGCGCTTTGCCATTCGTGAAGGTGGACGCACGGTGGGTGCGGGTGTGATCAGTGAGATCATCCAGTAAAGCAAAATATAAAATGAAGGAAGGGAAATGATGGATAAGGCGATTGCTAATCAAAAGATTCGGATTAGACTGAAGGCTTACGACCACAAACTTTTGGACCAGTCAGCCATGGAAATTGTGGAAACGGCAAGAGAGACTGGTGCCAAAATTGCAGGTCCGATTCCCCTTCCTACCGTAATCAACAAGTTCTGCGTATTGAGATCTCCCCATGTGAATAAAAAATCGCGAGAACAATTCGAAATAAGGACACATAAACGGCTTTTGGATATTTTGGAGCCCACCCAGCAGACCGTGGATGCCCTCATGAAACTTGACCTTGCTGCTGGGGTTGATGTGGAAATAAAACTGTAAAGAGAATGGAACGGAACCAGTCCTTATGGTTAACAAACTTATCGGTAAGAAATTGGGCATGACTCGATATTTCCTTGACGAGGGGAAGAGTATTCCCGCAACCATGGTTAAGGTTGGCCCCTGCGTAGTCATCCAGAAAAAGACATGGGAGAAGGATGGCTACGAGGCGATACAGGTAGGATTCCAAGTCCAGAAGGAAAATCGGATCAACAAACCCTTAAAAGGGCATTTCAAGGCAGCTGGTGATAAGTGCTTCGTCCACCTGAGAGAAATACGGGTGGAGAGTGCAGAGGAATTTGAGCTGGGGCAAGAGATTAAAGCGGATATTTTCGAGATTGGGGAATTGGTTCAAGTCACGGGCAGGAGTAAAGGCCGAGGCTTTACTGGTGTCATTAAGAGATGGGGCTTCTCCAAGGGAAGAGAGACACATGGCTCCCGTTCCCATAGAATTCCAGGTTCAATAGGCTCCAGTGCCACGCCAGGACGAGTCCACAAAGGGAAGAAACTCCCAGGGAGGATGGGATACCAAAGAACCACCATAAAGAACCTGAAAGTCCTGGATGTGAGACCTGAAATGGACGTCATCGCCCTTCAGGGGTCTGTTCCAGGATACCGAAACAGTATTATCGAAATTGCCAAGATATAGCTGGGCTCGGCTTCGCCTCGCACTTGCCCTCCGGCCCGGAGGGAGTAGAGGATAGAGCAAGATAGAAGGGCATAGAATTGCCCATAAATTCATATAGTTATAGAGCCTGAGAGACTCCTTAGTGATTGAGAAACGAAATGGCCGTTGTCGATGTATATAACCTCCAGGGAAAGAAAACAACTCAGATGGAGTTAAACGAGGACGTTTTCAATGCGCCCATCAAGGCGCACGTTATCCATCAGGTGGTGGTGAGCCAGCTCTTAAATCGAAGATCCGGGAGTGCCTCCACAAAAAGCCGATCAGAGGTGAGAAGTTCAGGGGCAAAACTTTGGCGCCAAAAGGGAACGGGGAGGGCAAGGGTTGGCCAGGCCTCATCACCCACCAGGAGGGGTGGAGGAGTCGCCTTTGGACCAGCGCCGCGAAAGTATGTTCGCAAAGTTCCCAAAAAGGTAAGACGGTCGGCCCTGCGTATGGCACTGACGGATAAGTACAAGACGGATCGCCTGATTGTGGTCAGCGATTTTGATCTCCCCGAGATAAAGACCAGGGATTTTGTAGGGGCGATGGAGAATTTCAACGTGGCCCGCGCATTGATTGTGACCCATGAGAAGAATGAGGTTCTCGAAAAGTCTTCTAAGAATGTGCCCTGGGTGAAGGTGATGAGATATCAAGGACTCAATGTCTACGATGTCTTAAGGCATGAGCACCTTTTCTTGGATCAGTCTGCCATTAGCATGATTGAGGAGGCATTGCTTTCCTAATGGATATATACAAAGTGATCAAGGCAGCGCACATCACGGAAAAGGGGACTCTCCAAAAGGAACTCCAGAACCAAATCGCATTCAAAGTGGATAGAAAGGCGAATAAGGTGGAGATCAGGCGCGCTGTTGAGACCCTATTCAAGACCAAGGTGGTCCATGTGAAGACCATGAATATGAAGGGGAAGCGCCGCAGGGTGGGGAGGAACCTTGGGAAAAAAGCTGACTGGAAAAAGGCCGTTGTGAAATTGGCCCCAGGAGAGAGCATAGAATTCTTTGAGGGCATGTAAGCCTAACAAGTGCCTAAAGTGATTGAATATGGGAGCAGGATTTAACGGAGTATAAGATGGCCATCAAGAAGCATAAGCCCACCTCACCAGGACGGAGATTTCAGACGGGCTCCACCTTTGAGGATATTACCCGCAGGAAGCCGGAGAAAAGCCTGCTGAGGCCATTAAAGAAGGCTGGTGGGAGAAACGCTCTTGGAAGAATAACAATGAGGCACAGGGGCGGTGGTCACAAACGGTCGTACAGGGTTATTGATTTTAAGCGGAATAAGGATGGCATCCCGGCTAAGGTTGCATCCATTGAATATGATCCCAATCGATCAGCGCGTATTGCGCTCCTTCACTATGCGGATGGCGAGAAGCGCTATATTTTGGCTCCATTGGGACTTCAAGTGGGAGATAGGGTCCTTTCTGGTCCAGGAGCAGAGATAAGAACGGGAAATGCGCTGCTCTTAAGGGACATACCTTTGGGGACTCAGATTCACAATATTGAACTGAACATGGGGCATGGCGGACAGATTGTGCGTAGTGCCGGGGGCTACGCTCAGCTGATGGCGAAAGAGGGGAAATATGCCCAAGTGAAGCTCCCATCAGGTGAAGTTCGAATGGTCTCCCTTGGCTGCAAGGCGACAATTGGCCAAATTGCAAATCTAGAGCACGAGAACATAAGCCTGGGCAAGGCTGGAAGATCGCGATGGAGAGGGAGAAGGCCACATGTGCGAGGCGTGGCCATGAACCCTGTGGATCATCCCCATGGAGGTGGCGAAGGTAAATCTTCAGGCGGCCGTCACCCGGTTACGCCCTGGGGGGTGCCCACCAAAGGTTATAAAACGAGAAGGGTGAAAAAGGCGAGCGACAAGCTCATCGTCAAAAGAAGAAAGTAGCAAGATTGGACGACATGGACGGTCGGGTATAAAACCCAACCCTACAGTAGAGTGGCATTTCAGATGCCACCGATTCGAGTTGGAATGCAGAGTATTTTTAATAGATAGGGAGGAGAGAATTTGCCGCGATCATTGAAAAAGGGGCCTTTTGTTGACGATCACCTTTTGAAGAAAGTCATGCAGGCAAGGGAAACCCGGAGTACGAAGATTATTAAGACCTGGTCTAGAAGATCAACTATCCTTCCTGAATTTGTGGGTCATACATTTGCCGTTCATAACGGAAGGAAGTTTCTGCCCGTGTTTATAACCGAAGATATGGTGGGGCACAAGCTGGGCGAATTTGCGCCAACCAGAGTTTTTTATAGTCATGCTGGAGATAAGAAATCACGGTTAAAAGGGGCTAAGAAATAATGGAAGCTAAGGCCGTGGCAAAATACATAAGGATCTCACCTCGAAAAGTGAGATTGATTATGGATCAAATAAGAGGGAAAAAAGTGGAGGAAGCACTGAATCAGCTCTCTTTTGCGCCGCAAAAGGGCGCCTTTGTCTTGAAAAAACTGATCAACTCTGCGGTCGCGAATGCAGAGCAGAATCTAAATATGGATGTGGATAAACTCTATATTAAAAGGGTATTTGCGGACGAAGGCCCCACTTTAAAAAGGTTTCGGGCCCGTGCCATGGGTCGGGCCACAAGGATCAGGAAGAGATCGAGCCATTTGACCGTTATTTTGGATGAAGGATAAAGTGCGTATGGGACGGGACCGAATCTTGATGGAAAGGTTTTTACGCGTAATACATTTCATGGAGGTGAGAATTGGGACAAAAGGTTAATCCTATCGGGTTTAGGTTGGGTATCCATAGAAATTGGGATTCAAGATGGTTTGCCGGCAGAGAATATAGTGGTTTTGTCCTGGAGGATCACAATATAAGGAAATTCTTGAAGAAGCGGCTTTTTCAGGCTGGAGTCTCCAGGATCGAGATTGAGAGGGCGGCTAACAAGATAAGGATCAAAATCCATACGGCTAGGCCCGGTCTGGTCATCGGTAAGAAGGGTGTGGAGATTGAGAACCTGAAAAGGGAGTTGGAGAAGAAGATAAATAGGGAAACGATGATAGACATTCAGGAGGTGAGAAAGCCTGAAGTCGATGCCCAATTGGTAGCCGAGAATGTGGCATTGCAACTGGTTCGGAGAATCTCCTTTCGACGAGCCATGAAAAAAGCTGTCAGCTCAGCGCTGCGTTTTGGTGCGCTGGGGATCAAGATAGGTTGTAGCGGTCGTTTGGGTGGTGCGGAAATGGCACGTCGTGAATGGTATCGAAAGGGTCGCGTTCCTCTGCACACCATAAGGGCCGATATAGACTACGGCTTTGCAGAGGCCTTTACCACTTACGGCGTGGTGGGGGTAAAGGTCACACTCTTTAAGGGTGAAATCCTACCCGACAAAAAAGGTTAAAAAGACATATGCTGAGTCCCAAAAAGATCAAATACCGCAAGAAACAAAAGGGCCGAATGAAGGGCAAGGCTATCAGCAAGGGGAGTACTCTGGAGTTCGGTGATTACGGTTTGCAGGCCCTGGAATGTGGCTTTATGACGGCACAACAAATTGAAGCTGCACGGGTTGCTATCACAAGACACGTAAAACGTGGCGGCAAAATCTGGATTCGCGTATTTCCAGACAAGCCTGTTACCAAAAAACCCGCAGAAACAAGAATGGGAAAAGGTAAAGGCGCCCCTGAAGGCTGGGTGGCTGTGGTTAGGCCAGGAAGAATCTTGTATGAAATGGAAGGTGTGGGAGAGAGTGTAGCCGCAGAGGCGTTCAGGCGGGCGGGTCACAAGCTCCCATTCTCCACAAGATTCGTGAGCAGGAGATCATAAGGGTGAAGGCAAAAGAATTGCGTGAGTTAAGTGCGGAAGAATTGAGGGAAAGAGAGGGAGAGCTGAATCAGGAATTATTTAACCTGAGAATTCAGAAGGCCACAGGACAGCTTGGCAATACGGCTATCCTTGGGAAGACAAAAAGGGACCTGGCTCGCGTCAAAACGGTGCTGAAAGAGTTGGAAGTATCAACTGGGGCAGATGAGTAGGGGTTAAAATGACACAGAGAGGTGGAAGGAAAAAGCGTGTAGGTGTCGTGGTAAGTAACAGAATGGATAAGACAGCGGCAGTCTTGGTGAATCGATTAAAGAAGCACAGGACCTACAAGAAATATATCAGAAGTCAAACCAGGTATATGGT
>JASFIT010000015.1:0-24088 GCA_050122535.1 Desulfobacteraceae bacterium
AAATCATTAGGAAATGAGGCCATACAAGGTCGCTCTTAGGCTCCTCAAGGGAAAGCTAGACTAGGAGGCGACGCATGTTCAGGAAATTGTTTGAGAAATTGAGAAGTTTTGCGGATGAGGGCGACCTGTTTGACCCTTCACACCTCGGAGACCCGGTTGCCGAGCTAACCGCCTGGACGCCAGCAAAGGGAGGTGGGGCAAACTTTCGCACCCGCAGGCTTGTCATGGTCACGTCCAACAGGATTGAGTTTCGTGCATCCATAATGGCGAAGATCTTCTTTGGCATTTTTCTCCTTGGTGGAATAGGGGTTGCAGCCGGCGTGTCCTATTTCCATTTTTCCGCAGGCACATTCACGTTCACCAAGGATACGTTAATGCCACTATTGGCTGGGATTGTGTTTGCGGTCGTAGGGGGCTGTTTGCTCTACTTCGGCACAGCGCCCGTTGTTTTTGACAAAAGCAGGGGATTGTTCTGGAAGGGAAGAAAGACTCAAGGTGGCATTTCCGACAGCAACTCTCTGAAGCATTTTACAGGACTTGAAGACATTCATGCGCTTCAGCTTATCTCGGAGTATTGTCGTGGGAGCAAGAGATCCTATTACAGCTATGAGTTAAACCTCGTTCTGAGGGACGGGAAACGCATCAATGTCATTGATCATGGTGACTGCGATAAACTCCGTGAAGATGCCGAGACCCTTTCACGATTTCTCGAAAGACCCGTTTGGGACGCCATATGAAAAGAAAGTCATACACCAAGACACTACAAACTTTAGGAGGAAAACATGGAGAAAGTATCTGAAAGAAAAGCGAGTGAGAACCCGCTACTGATCCTCTGGATTATTTGGGGTGCAATCTTCGGATCCCTGTTCATTTATGTCTTCGTTTGTCATCAGTTTGGAGATGGGATAAGACAAAACGTGAGTCCAAATATCCCTTTGGATCTTATGAGAAATGTCCTGTATGGTGTCGCAATCTTGACACTGGTCGGGACACGTTTCTTGCGAAAGTTCATGCTTGCAGGACGGCCTGACGGCTCTGGGCCAATGTCCTTGAAACCTGCCTCGCCTTCGAATCAATCTTCACTTACTGGTAAGTATGCGGCAGCTATGGTGGTCTCTCTAGCACTTTCCGAAAGCATTGGTATCTATGGGTTAGTCCTCTTTTTCCTTGGGGAAAGCTTTCGAACACTTTATATCTTCCTTGGGATTTCGGCTCTGGCGATATTCTTGTATCGCCCGAAAAGGGAAGAGCTGGAGACGCTCACGATGCGTGATTCGGTTTCAGCCCTAGACATGGGACGTATGGAATCGGCTTAACAGCAAATGCAGCGGACCCTTCAATGCTTTGAGGCTGCTCAGCTGAGACCTGGCATTCTGCCCGTGAGAAATGAACAGATCTAAGAGAAAAACAAAGAAAAAGCGTTTAACCCCATCCAGCATAATAGGTATAAGTATTGGTTTTGGACTCATGGCGGCGGGTTCCTACCACGCTCTCATACTTGGCAAACCCGGCGCCTATTTCGTGGTATTTCTTGGTGTCGCGTTTTGCGGGGTAATTTTCTGGAGCTATAGAGGGTAACTTTAGATCCTTCAATGGATTCAGACGTCTCGGTGCTGGGCTTATGATGAGGAAACAAATGATTTTTTTGAAGTGGGGGCATGGGCGACTTGAGCAGAATAAGGAAAGCTAAATGAAAATACTGGCCTATCTCAAGAATATTTTAGCAAATAATGTACCCTTCAATGATTCAATCTTCTTCCGTTTTTCCCGCAATTCATTTTCATAGACGATTTTCTGGCACTCGGCTCTCTGACGTTTTTCAATAAGTCTGTAGCTCTCAACGTTCAAATCCATGATCTCCAGCATATTCTGTCGAGTAACATGTCCTCCCCTGGCTTCCGAGATGGATTCCACCTTTACGTATAATTTTGCCAATTGAGCGTCTAATTCTGAAATGGTCTCCAAGTGGGGCCTCAACTGTGAATTAAGTTCATTGATTTCGGCCCTCAATTCTTCTTCCGTCTCCCTGGTGACATAGAGGAACGTAAAGGTCAGGGCCAGAAGAACAAGTATTAATAAACTAAATCTAAAAGTGGTTTTCATGGCTCAAGCAAGCCTCCTTGCCTTTTGAGACATCCAAGAATTTGACGACCGCTAAAGGCTTGTAGCGTAAAGCAGGCTGTCAGAATATGGGTAACATGGAAGGGCTTTTTTGCAATAGAGATGCCAAACCGCGTTTTATTTAAAAAGACAGGACAGGGAGAAAGCCAAAATCGCTTTTAAATCCGGTAAGATATAATTGCCTGGGTGTGGATTACATCCATGCGATAAGAGAATTCCTAAAGCATTGGGTATTACATTCTTGGCCCTGTATCCGTATATCTGAAGACACACATTATGGAAGAAGATACATGGATTTTGGGGTCATAATGAAAAAGTAAGCAGTAGGGAGTAAGCAGTAAGCAGTGCAGAGTAAGCACTAAGGAGTAAGGAGCCCAAGTGGAATTTTTTTGAGATATTGGCTAGTCGTCTGATGTCAGTCGTGCGTCGTCTGGTGACGGAGGATATCCCATGGTGCATCGCCACAAAATGGGCTCCTCCGTGGCCCTAGACCGCCTCAATGGTGGAAGGCGGTTTCTTGGTGATGTTATAGGTGACGCTGACGACGCCGGGCACTTGTGTTGTGATTCTCTCGGCCAATCGGTCCAACACATCATAGGGGAGCCTGGTGGGCGAACCTATGGTTGCATCCTTGCTCTCCCAACATCTGACCTCGATCTGCAATCCAAAATCCCGCTCACCTTGTCTCATCCCAACGACGCGATCTTCATGCAGAATGGCCAAATACTGAAATGCCCCGCTGTCAGAAAGCTCTTCTTCAACAATTTTGGTCGCACCTCTCACCGTCTCCACCCGTTCCGGTGTGGTCTCCCCGATGACTCTTGCTGCCAGGGCTGGGCCAGGGAAAGGGGGCCGATTATAGATCTCCTCTGGAAGATTGAGGGCTTTACCCACTTGCCTGATAGAGGATTTGCGAAGCTGGATCAAAGGTTCTATGACCTTGTATCCGTACATCTTTTCAGGATCAATGCCGAGCTGCTCAAGAATATTGTGTTGCCTCTTGATTCCAGCCACGGTCTCTTCGATATCGGTGTAGTTTGTCCCTTGAAGGAGATACTTGGCTCCGGTCTCCTTGACCAGACCACCAAAGACATCACGGTAAAACGAGCTGGTAATGGCCTCTCTTTTCTCTTCCGGGTCTGTGCGGCCTTTCAGCGCCTGGAAAAAAGTCTGCTGGGCATCAAAGAGCTCCACCTTGACGCCCAGACCCTTGAACAAGGAAACAATGTGCTCAGGTTCGCCTTGTCTCATCAGGCCGCTATCAATAAAATAGGTCTTCAGCCGATCACCCAACGCCTTGTGTCCGAGCAGAGTAACTGCAGAAGAATCAACGCCGCCAGACAGGGCATTGACGGCCAACCCATCACCCACAAGTGAGGAGATTTCCTCGATCTTTTCGGCGATGAATTTGTCGAGATCTAGTTCCTCTGACCTGATTTCCTGGATATCCATGTGATGCCCTCCTATTTTCCAAAATTTTCAAACCGTGAATTCTGGCATTTCTGAGTGAATATGTTTAAGAATGCCCCCATGTCAAGGAATTACTGCAGAAAGGTCAGGATTAGAGAAATTGTGGATGTGGTCGCGGTGGATCGGGAGCCTGCATATTCAGTATCCTGTTTTCCAAGGTGGACCAGACCTCAAAGTGCCCTTTGCGACGCAAGGTATTTGAAATGTGGAAAGGTTTGTGGTAATCAGACCTGCACAGTGGCAATTGCGTTTGGTGTACGGGATTTCAGGTTAGACTTAAAAGAGGAGACAAGGCCATGAAAGAGAAAGAGGCGGATCTGGCTGGACCTGGCATCGGGGATTATGGGGAGCTGGAGAGGATACTTCCAGAGGACTACAGTTCTCTGTTGACCCCAAAGGAGACGCAGAAAGCAATCTTTGCGGTGAAGGACTATATCGAAGAGAATCTTTGTAAAGAACTGAATCTTATGATGGTCATGGTTCCCCTGATTGTTGAAGCGGAGAGCGGCGTGAATGACTTCTTGGACCGGGACGGGTCAAGGAGTCCCATCCAGTTTCACATTTCCAACGACCACGGTAAGAACCCGGTTAACGCCCAGGTCGTACAGGCGGCAACCAAATGGAAACGAATGGCGCTAAAGCAGTTCGGGATGGGCGTAGGGGAAGGCCTGATCACCGACATGCGGGCGGTGCGCAAGGACTACTTTCTTGACCATGATCACAGTGCCTATGTGGATCAGTGGGACTGGGAGCTGGTGATCACAGAGGAGCAACGTAACCTGGATTTCTTGACACAGGTTGTGAGCAAGATCTGGAAGGTCCTCAAGGGCGCTGAGACACATGTCCAGGAACTCTTCCCGCAGCTCAAGACGGACAAGTATCCCGATTTACCCGATGAGCTTACCTTTATTCATGCTGAGGATCTCCTCGAAAGATATCCCGATATGCCGCGTAAAGAGCGTGAGACAACTATCTTGCAGGAATACCCTGCAATCTTCATCTATGGAATTGGCTGGGTACTCAACGACGGATATCCGCACGAAATGAGGGCTGCGGACTATGACGACTGGGTCACAGAGATCCGGTCCAGGGATGGCAGGCCCATGCATGGCCTGAACGGGGACATCCTGGTCTGGAATCCCGTGACAAAGCGCCGCCACGAGCTCACATCCATGGGCGTGCGGGTAAATGCCGATACGCTCAAGAAACAACTGGAGATTTCTGGCCAGCTTGAATTCCTCCAATTCCCCTATCACCAGGGCATTATAAATAACACGCTACCTCTTAGTATTGGCGGCGGCGTTGGGCAGTCACGGACCTTTATGCTCTTGCTCAGAAAGGCGCACATCGGAGAGGTGAGCGTCACCGTATGGCCGCAGATACTCAGGGACATGTGCAGAGAAAAGAACATCCATGTGTTGTAATGAAAATCGGTGGCTAGGCGTGGATACTGGATGCGAGATAAGTAAAGAACAGGGTAGGGAGTGGCGAGTGGCAAGTGGCAAATGGCGAGTAGGGCGCCAAATGAGTTGACTTATAGGTGGTTTTCCATATTATTCTAACCCATTAGATTCACCTTCCAATCCGTTAACCACTGTTCAGGATCCTGGTAAGAACGACCCATCAATCTGTTAACCTCTTTTGGAGGTTACATCCTATTTTCAGTAATCGATCATTCCATAAGGAGGTCATGTCATGCTCTACGCTTTTATGGGAAAAATTCTGAGAGTCAATTTGACGGAAGCGAAGATTTCCGAAGAAGATATCCGTGAAGACTGGGCAGAGAAGTACATGGGAGGCGCTGGGCTGGCGACCAAATATTTATATGAGGAGGTAGGCAAAGGCATCGATCCGCTGGGACCAGAAAACCCGCTGATTTTCATGACAGGGCCCCTCACTGGAACAGCATCTGCAAGCGCAAGCAGGTATTCCGTGGTGGCCAAATCTCCTTTAACCGGCATCTGGGGCCATGCAAATTCAGGTGGCAGTTTCGGGCCGGCCCTTAAAAGAAGCGGCTATGATGGCATCATTTTTCAAGGCATATCACCCGAACCCGTTTACCTGAAAATAGAAAATGGCAAGGCCGAGCTTTGCGACGCCAGACAACTCTGGGGAAAGACGGTGCCAGAAGTGGAAGATCTCATACAGAAAGCCTCGGATCAGAAAATGACCATGGCATGCATAGGCGCAGGCGGCGAGAATCTGGTTCGTTATGCGGCCATCATGAACAATAAACACCGTGCAGCAGGCCGTTGCGGTCTGGGAGCAGTCATGGGCAGCAAGGGTATAAAAGCGATTGCCTGTGCTGGTAGAGCGCCCATCAGTCTAGCAAACAAAGATGCCTTCATAGAGAGAGCAAAACGGCAGATCGACTTGCTTGACGAATCCATCCTAAAGGTGGGCTTTGAGGCCTTTGGCACAAATATGGTCTCCGACATGGTCAATGCCAGGGGTGGATACCCCACCCGAAACTGGCAGGAAGGTGTCTTCGAAGATATTGACGAAGTGAGCGCACAGGGCTTGACAGACAAAGTTTTTGTCAAGGGGGTGAACTGTTTTGCCTGCCCGGTGGCCTGCGGAAGGGGCACTGAAATCAAGGAGGGGCCGTGGAAAGGCCATAAGGGTGAAGGTCCGGAATATGAAACCACCAATACACTGGGGGCATTGAGCGGCGTTTCCGACATGAATGCCATCACCATGGCCAACTACCTGTGCAATGAATATGGCCTTGATACCATTAGTGCCGGTTCCACCATCGCCTTTGCCATGGAATGTTATGAAAAAGGAATCCTTACCAAGGAGCAATGCGGCGGCCTTGAGATAAAATTTGGCGACGCAGAGCTGGTCGTAGATCTGATCAAAAAGATAGCCCTGAGAGAAGGTGTGGGGAACTTGCTGGCCGAAGGAACAAGGGCCATGGCAGAAAAACTGGGCAAAGGATCTGACCATTTTGCCATGAATGTGAAAGGGCTCGAGCTTCCGGCCTATGATCCTCGGGCAGCCAAGATATGTGGTCTGGGTTACGTGACAGCCAATCGGGGTGGGGATCATATTACAGGCTATGTTGAAGGGCCCACCTTTATCGACGCCCCCTTCCTTCTCGTGGATGACAGCAAAATAGAAGATCCCTTTGTTGCGGATCCGAAAGAGGCCAAAGTGCTGGTTGACATGGAAAATGCCCTGAGCATGTTCGATGCGCTGGGAGGATGCAAATTCATGGGCATACTGTTGACGGCTCAAGACTACGTGGATCTCCTGAACAACGCAACTGGCTGGAACCTGGATGTGGATGAATTTAGAAAGAACGGTGAACGCATTTACAACCTCATGCGGGCCTATTGTGTAAGAGAAGGGATAAACAGGGAGGCAGACACGCTGCCAAAACGTCTGATGGAAGATCCGTTACCAGAAGGGCCCGCAAAAGGCATGGTGATAGAGAAAGAGACACTGGAGATGATGAAAGACGCCTATTACGAATTCCGCGGTTGGGACAAGGCAACGGGCATACCAACCCCTGAGAAATTGAGGGGGCTGGAGTTGGATGATCTGATCGAGGATCTGTGGGGCAAATAGACGCGGCTCTTTGCCCTGAGATCATGGTGCATCCTAAATCCTGACACAAAAGGCCATTATTCTGGGAGCAATGCGATGACATATTTGGACAAACCCTGGTTGAGAAGTTACAAGTTGGGACCCTATAAGCTTGAGGAGAGCCTCGCTCCTTATCCTAAAGTCCCCGTGTTCAAGGCCTTGGATGATGCCGCAGAGAAATATCCGGGGCAAACGGCCATTCTCTTTATGGAGAGGAGTCTCAATTATAGGGACTTGAAGATGCAGGCGGATAAGCTAGCCAAAGGGCTGGCAGAACTGGGTGTGATGAGGGGAGATCGGGTATGTGTATTTCTCCCCAATTGCATGGAATTTATTCTGAGCGATTGGGCAATTCTAAAAACAGGGGCTGCGGTTGTCCCTACCAGTATTCTGAGAACCGATGAGGGTCTTGCGCACGAGGCCGGAACTTCAAAAAGCAGGGTCATCATCTGCAGAGAAGAACACCTGGACCGCGTATTAGGGGTAAAAGAAAAGTGCCAAATTGAACACATTGTCGTGACCTCCACAGAAGGCTACGACCAGAAAGCGGTGTCCACAAAGCTGCCGAAGGGTGTCTATGAATTCAGGAAACTACTGGAGGATAATGATCCGACGCCTCCGCAAGTTGACATCGATCCCGAGGAGGATTTGTGTGAACTGGCCTTCACAGGGGGCGCAACGGGGATTCCGAAGGGGGTCATGGTTACCCATTACAATCGCTTTAGCTGCATCCTACAGGGCATACCCTGGATCCTCAAGCCATTGCTCCGGGGAATTGCGGGTAAGGCTTCTGCATTCCTTTCGGTCCCCCTGTTTCATGCCTACGGGCATTACATTGAACAGGCAGCTGCTCAC
The DNA here is from genome assembly GCA_050122535.1 of Desulfobacteraceae bacterium. Classification (GTDB taxonomy): domain Bacteria; phylum Desulfobacterota; class DSM-4660; order Desulfatiglandales; family HGW-15; genus JASFEQ01. The sequence goes on from JASFIT010000015.1 coordinate 8,038, forward strand.
ATAGGTCTCCGGATTATATTGATGCCCGATCCGAGAGACATAGAGATGCTTGTCAAGAATATTCAAAAATACCGCCCTTTCATAATTCCCGCGGTCCCCACCCAGCTTATGCGAATAGCCCAGGCCAAAGTGGGGAAGTTGAATGTGCTTGCCATGAGCGGAGCAGCGCCCCTTCCCCTGGAAATCGCTGAAGCCATTAAAAAGGAGATCGGCACGCCGGTCTCCGAAGGCTACGGTTTAACTGAGACCTCCCCTATGACCCATTTCAACGTTTCCGCCTTTTCCAGGGTTACGGGGTTCATGCCAAAGGAAAAGAGGGGCATGGGCATTCCAGCTCCAGATACAGAGTGTAAGCTGATTGATCCTGCAACGGGCGAGGAAGTTCCCTTTGGAGAGGTAGGGGAAATCGTCGTGAGGGGTCCTCAGATCATGAAGGGGTATTGGCCCGAAACGGGTTCAGGACTCACGGAGGATGGCTGGCTTCATACGGGGGATATGGCTTCAATGGATGAAGACGGCTATTTTCACCTGAGTGATAGGACAAAAGACATGGTTAATGTTTCGGGGTTGAAAGTCTATACCACCACTGTTGACGACGTCCTGTACAAACATCCGGCCGTGCTGATGGCGGCGGCTTTTGGTGTTCCGGATCCGGAAATACCTGGAAGCGAAAGGGTCATGGCGGTTATTCAATTAAAGGAGGGATATAAGGGGAAGGTGTCTGTTGAAGAATTCAGGGATTTCTGTAGAGAACATCTCGCCCCCTATGCTGTTCCGAAATATGTTGAATTCAGGGAGGATATGCCTTTAACGGTCACTGAGAAAGTCTTCAAGAAGGTGTTGAGGGATGAAGCCATAGCAAAAATGAAAGCAAGGGGTGAGATTAAATAGATCAAAGGTTCGCCACCAGATGTTATTGAATAATTTCAGACGATGGGGGAACGGGAGATGGCAGCATATCACTATTGTACGCCGGAGTGGCTTGAGGAAAGCGCAGAACAATATAGGTCAAACCCCGAATTTGAAGAAAAGCTGAAAAAATTGTCCGTTAAAGTCTGCTTTCGAGTTAAAGCAAAGCCTTCATGGGGTATAGACAAAGACATTCTGTTTGGCACTTCTCTTGAGGCGGGCAAATTGACAAAGCTCGGGTTTTTCTCTGAAGAGGATGCCAAGAAGGAAGCGGAATATATCCTCTCAGCGACGCCCGATGAGTGGAAGAAGCTTCTCCGCAAAGAGAGCAAGTTCTTAACAGATTTTATGCTCGGGCGGATAAAACTGGAGATGGGCAGCAAGGTGGGCATACTGGGCCTGGCGCCACATGCCAATACGTTGATTGACGCCCTGACACAGGTGGCACTCCAATTTCCGGACGAGATGTCTGAAGACGAGCTTTCCAAGTATAAAGCCCATATGGAGGAGTTCAGAGGAAATCTGGGTGTATAGGGGTTCCGAAAGTCCTTTTGGATATGAGCTGAGGAAAAGGCCTCCATTGCAAGGGTCCTGGTCTCATGGCATTTAGAATGGAAGATCACCCCAAAACAGGGCCAAAGAATCAAAGGTGGCTGTGATGAAGATCAGGGTAAAGGCTTTTCTCACCTTAAGAAAAATAATGGGTGATCAGGCTTCCTTGGACATTGAAGCGGGAAAACTCACGGTAAGAGATCTGTTAGAAGAATTATCCATCAGGTTCGGAGAAGAGTTTAGGGATATAATTTTAGAGACTGAAAGCCAATCGGGATCTCGCTACATTCAAATTCTAGTCAACGGTCGCCATTACAGACACCTGCCAAATGGTCTGGATACTGAATTGAAAGAGGGGGATGAAGTCTCGCTTTTCCCGCCTGTTGCAGGTGGTTAAATGTCCATTCTGTTGGGAGAATAACGTTTCTTTTCACTATACCCAATATACAGGTTTTCCTAAGAGATGACGCTTGAAAGAATAGTTGCAGTGGTGTTAGCGGGTGGTGTGAAAAAATTTTCTTTTAGAGAGTTTTATCACCAATTGGAAGATCTTTTTTCATATAGAGAATGGTATTTCAGGAGGGGATATAAATCACTAAAAAGAATAAAGCTAAACAGGGGGGCAGCTGGCAAGCCAAGGCCCATGGTAGAATACATACTAAACACTCTCAGAAACACAGCGTGCATAGATAAAATCCTGGTCGTTGGCCCTGAAAAAGAGATAAGAGAAAAAATTGATCCCCGTCTATTATCGGAAGAGAGTAATATTGAGGTCGTCCAACAAAAAGAGAGCTATGGACGCAACGTGAAAGAAGGTTATGACCGCGCCGGAGAAAAATATGTTTTATTTGTCACTTCAGATTCCCCGACAACAAAAGAAAAAGACGTATCCGAGTTCGTTGAAATATGCAGAGAGTTATATGATGAATATGATCTAATATATCCACTTGTGAAAGAGTCTCTGTTGAAAAAATATTATAAGTTATTCCCTAGACCATTTTTCAGAATGATACCGGATAATATATTTCCTGCTGATTACATTGATGAAGAAGATGTTCAAGAAGATGGACGGGCTGGGTTCAGGATAACAAGCATGGCTTTTGCAAATTTAAAGGGTTTTCCGGTGGAAAGGATTGATGAAGCATACAATCTTAGAAAATTTTATAGGAAGAGTTCAAGGGACAGGCTAAAGCAAATATTTGGGAAAAATTTGATTAGAAGGTATAGGCAAGGCCTAAAAATGTCACAACTGGAAAAGATGTTTTTCGATTATGAGCGTTTGACGATAAAGATGGTTGGCCTGAGAGGAGCAGGTGCTTCATTAGATATTGACAGCACGAGAGACGAAAAGAAATTTCATGATTTGTATTTATAGAAGTATTTCATAGGCAAAAACGTAGGAATGAAAGGAGTTCATCTATGGAACTGCAAGATTTCATAGCCGAGACTCTCAAGCAGGTTATTAGTGGAGTAAAGCGTGCTCAGGAGAGTGCCATTGACCTGGGAGCTAAAGTCAATCCACGTGGCGGCGCAATGGTTGAAATGCGCAACGTTCACTTTGATGTGGCAGTCAGCACAGGTGAGGGAACAGATAAAAAAGGCGGTATTGGTGTTCTTGTGGGTCCGGTCGGGTCGGTGGGTTCTGAAGATCAATCTGATGCTGCAAGTAGCTCGAGGAGTCGCATTAAATTCTCTGTACCCCTGAAACTTCCCACACAACCCAAGGCAAGACCGAAAAGACGAAGGTAAACAGGGGCCAGGGTATAGACGTTTTCTTCGGTTCAGGTTTAAACGTGGATCCGTGTGATGATTCGCCAGTGTGACGATAGCGATTTTGAGACTATTTACTCGATCATTAATGATGGGGCAGAAGCTTACAGGGGCGTCATACCCCAGGACCGTTGGAAAGAGCCCTATATGCCCAGGGAAGAGCTACAACATGAAATAGATGATGGCGTCCTGTTTTGGGGATATGAGGAGAATGGAGAATTGATTGGGGTGGCGGGCATACAAGATGTTCAGGATGTGACTCTGGTAAGACACGCATATGTACGAACTGGAAGGCAAAGTCAAGGCATAGGGGGACAGTTACTTGCTCACCTTCAAAAGAAAACGACTTGCCCGATTCTGATCGGTACTTGGGCCGATGCCCAATGGGCAATTCGTTTCTATGAAAAACATGGTTTTCGATTGGTATCTGCAAAAGAAAAACATCGTTTGCTGAAAAAATATTGGTCGGTGCCTGATCGGCAGGTGGAAACTTCTGTGGTTCTGGCAGAGCGCAAGTGGTTTGACGAAAGAACGTAGGGGCAGTTTAAGGGAGATGGGGGTCAGAGTTCTATAACTCGCCTTGAGTTGTCAAAGGTTGACAGAGAGAAAGGATAGTGGAACGGGATGTAAGCAAACGCGTTGGGATCTGCGGGATTTACTGTGGCACGTGCCCACGATATTTGGCACATCGATTGAACGACGCTCAAGAGGTGGAGAAGATTCAAAATGAAACGGGGGTCCCTGTGGACCAGATCCGTTGTGATGGCTGCCTGTCGGATACTGTATTCCCCACTTGTGAGGTATGCAAACACGGCTTCCGCCAGTGCTCTTCCGAGAAAGAGGTCACCTGGTGTTTTCAATGCGACGAGTTTCCATGCAAAAGGCTGAAGGATTTTAGAGATGTCCATATCGTCAATGGGATCTCACACCATGAGCACGTGATCGAGGATTTGGAGTACATGAGAGAGAAGGGCGTTGAGGCGTGGGTCGCAGAGCAAGAGGCCAAAGGCCGATGCGCGCAATGTGGGATATCCATTTACTGGCATGCTCGCGAATGCCCTAACTGCCATGAGCGTGTGACCGGTGAAGCAATGGGACCTATCTAATCTTCAGTATGAGAGGTATTGACAAGCCGCTCAGTGCACAAAACAAAATCCAGATAGGACAGTAACTTCCTGAAGTGTCAAAAACCCACCCTGCTAGGGCAGGACCGATAATTCCTCCAAGCGCTGATGATCCCATGATTATACCGAACATCTTGCCGAAGGAATCCCTTCCAAAATACTCCTTTAATATGGATCCCCTTAAGGTGGCACCTCCTCCAAAACCGGAAGAGAATAGGAGGAGAAAGATGCAAAGGGCCCATCTTGCTTGCACGTAAGAGAGAGCGAGCATTCCCAAACCGGTCGAGAGAAAGGTGCATGCCATAACATACCTTTTGTCCCAGACATCACCCAACCAACCAAACCCAATCCGGCCCAGTATGCTAACTAAGGGAATTGCCCCAGCCACAATGCCGGCCGTTGATCGTGCTACACCCGCGCTGCTTAGGTATGGCATGATATGAGTGATCACTGCCACGAGTATCATGAATCGTAGTGCCTCCACGATGTTGAGGAAAAGGTAAGATCTCTTTCTAAAAAGCCCTCTTAGACCGATTCCAATCGCTCTGTCTTGAGTGCCGAGGTCCAGATCTGCTTCATTGGACAATTTGCCGTCAGGGAAGTAACCATACGGCTCCGGCCTGTTGCGGATGACAAATGAGGAGGGTGTTCCCACTATCAACATTCCGATTCCAAGGATAATTAAGGTAATTCTCCAGTCATAAACGTCGATAAGTCCAACGATGAAAGGAACAAGAAGGCCACTGGCGCCATATCCAGACATCATCGCACCGAGTGCTATCCCCATATTTCTATGAAACCAGTTAGCCACGACAGTTGTAAGGACCAAGGTCGTGCATCCCCCGGCTCCAAACGCAACCAGCAAACAAAAGCCATAGAACATGACAAGAGATCGGGTAAGACTGAGCAGAATTAACCCAAAGCCAACGGTGATCGTGCCAAATAAGATCAACTTTCTCGATCCGAATCTGTCGACGAGGAACCCCACGAGAGGTGCAAAGATCCCCATTTCCAATCCTCGAAGGCTCGCGGCAAGAGATATTTGCGTATAGCTCCAGCCAAACTCATCCCTAAGGGGTTCGAAGAAGGCCGTAAACCCGAAGAAAACCACACCCCCAACATAGAAGCTGATGCCGAAGCAGGCGAGCACAACCCACCAACCATAAAAGATTTTCTTCATCATAGGTCCTGCGGTGAAAAGGGTTTAGATTTTTTAAGAGATCATTCCATTTTGATAGGATTTGTCAACCTTCCATATTCTTGACCTGCAAAATCTGGTTACCGTATACTGCCCGCCATCTATTAAGGCAAGTAGTTTAAAATACTTGACTTTTTTGTAATTTTGGCCTATCATTACCACAATCTCTTCTTCATTTCATCTCCGAGAGACCCGCCACACAAGATGCACATCTCTGTCCTGGAAGCGCCATTAGAGGCGTCTTTCTCTCAGGGGCTTTTCATTCGTTATAAAATAAGTTGAGATACAAAAACGAGGAGTTCACCATGAAGTTCATTGATACGGGCGATCCCGATATCCTGCAGACCAGGCGAGGTGGCGGGTGGCTCATTCTCTTTGGCCTGCCTTTCCTTCTGACCGGCCTTTTTGTTATTGGCCTTCCCTTTTGGGGATCCCCTCCACCGGGGGGAGGGCCGCCCTTGGTTGTCACGGTCATTTTCGGCTCTGTTTTCACAGCGCTCGGGACGGCATTGATGTTCGGCCGCTCTGGGATGACCATCGACCGCCGGAAGGGGAGCATAGTGCAATGGTCTGGCCTTCTCGTGCCCATGAAAAAGGCCACATATCCTCTTGGCTACCACGATCGCATCACGATCCAAAAAGATTTGCGAAGAAGCAAGAAGCGCACATATTACGCCTATCCGATCGTGCTCAAGGGGAGTCATGGCACAAGCGAGGGGATCGTTTTCGATGAGCCCACGGATTATCCTCAGGCGAGAAGGACAGCCGAGGAAATCACCACCTTCCTGAGGTTGCCGCTGGTGGATACCACATCCGGAAAGGATGTGATGAGAGAGCCCGACAAGCTGGATGAATCCATTCGCGAACGCGCAAAGCGAACCAAAGAGAGCGTGGCGTCGTTCCACCCTCCGCCAGGCATGAGAGCCAGGGTGATGGAAGAGTCGGGGACACTCATAATCGAAATCCCGCCCCAGAAGCTTACCAGGGAACACTATAAACGGATGGCCGTACTTATGATAATTGGAGCCGCGGCCTTATGTGCCGTTATGGGTGTCAATAACCTGCGCCATCTCAATGCGCAAAATCTAATGGTCTATGCCCCTCTCGGGATCTTCGTCCTATTATTCGCGAGCAGAACGATTCTTCGACAGGCGCGCAGAAGCTGTCGCATCACAGCTTCTCGGGATATGCTCACAGTGGAGCAGCGCACGTCCAGACGGCGAGAAGTAACCGAGATCCCGGTGGATGAGCTGGAGGATTTCGTCATGGGAGACGCCAATCTCCCCGCCGGGGTGTGCAGGACACCCGACGGCCGCTACCAGGCCGAGGGCCTGCGGGTGCCTCCCCGAGACGATGGCGGCTATTCAGATCACCAGGTCATGGCCGGGACGAAGCTGCTCTCTAAGTTGTCTCTCATCATTAGACCGCCAGGACCAAGCATTACGGCCAGCAGTGACGAAGCTACCGTCAATTTCGGACAGGGCCTCCCTGAGGAAGAACTGGGCTACATCTATGCCTTGATCAAAAAGAAGATAACAGAATAATCAAGGAGCCGGTCTCAGCGGAGAGGGACGACCAGCAGAACCAACGCCCCGGTGAAATGGTCGCACCACGTTTGTTTCACGAAAACTGCGGTGAGCTAAGCTCGGCAGGTGATGGGGGAAGAAGGGGTTCAGACATTTACGGAGATAGGGAGCTTTTTACGAAAATGGTGACATCTTCCTCGGTGCGCACTCTGTTTCTTGGCTCTGAATTATCTTCAATTTTTTTGAGCTCAATGCGTTTTATACGATATCCCTCTTTGAGATGCCTGGACAGGGCTCCTCTTATATTCTGCTGGCCGTTTTCGTCGTCTTGAAATGCGATTGTCCTGCGCACCTTCACCGTTTCTTCCACTTCGCATTGATTTTCGGGCTGATATGAATACCCATCGTTACATGCGTTTCTCGTATTTATTTCTTCCAGGGCGATAGGTCTAAAATACTCGCAGGGTTCTGCAAAGCTCAGCCCTATTGAGTCCGTACTTGGCACACCACCTTCTTCGCTTTCCAGAGAAAAGATTCTGCATTCTGGCTGACCGAATGGCACCTCGAGGAGGTTGGTACAGGAAGCACAGGAGTTCTCGCTCAGGGTAACGGGTGAGAATTCGTACGGGTTGTTTTTCTCTTTTAGCTCTTCGTTCGTTGACAAGAATATGCTTGAGATTTCCTCCAAGCTCCTTCCCAGGCTCTTTTTCTCCATTTGGATCCCCCTTAGTTTACCTCGACGACGGAATTCCTGCCCCCGAAGGGATCTTCAACAACGTTGGGATTATTTTGATCTTCCATCCACACATCATCCACGAGAAATTTATATTGATATACACCCGGCGATAAAATGATCTCTTTTGACCAAGTCCCGTCTTCGTGACGCTGCATATAATAGTCTTGGCTTTGAGCCCAATTATTGAAGTTCCCGACAATTTGAACGCGCCTCGCTCTGGGTTCATAAAAGAGAAACTGCATTTTTCTGCTTTTTGGTTGAGGGGGTCTCTTTTTCTGTTTTACGGATTTTACCAATCCAGGAATCTTCTCTTCTCCTAATACTTCCTTCGCAAGTGCCACATAGTCTGCGCATCCCTTAGAGTTCTTTGCATACGCCACGATAGATTTCCCAAAGCCTGGGGCTTCCCTCAATTTAACATTGGCGTTGATAACCGTTCGGAACATTTCCCCCTTGAAATGCTCTTCCATGTCTTTCAGGATCTCTTTTGCGATTCTTGTTCGTCTATCGAACATGGTTGCGATGACTTTGACTCGGATTTCGTGTTCTGTTTTCGTCCGGACGAGGTCAAGGATTTCCAGCAACTTGCCTGTCCCATGGAGTGAAAAGAGTCCCATCTCAATGGGAATGAATACCTCAGTCGAAGCCATGAGGGCATTAAAGGTCAGTAATCCGAGGCTGGGAGGACAATCTATTATGATGTAATCATAAGGTTTATATAAGCCCTCGATGGCTTTCTTGAGTCTGGTCTCCCTCCCTTTTATCATGGACAGATTGTGTTCAAATGTACTTAATTCTATGTTGGCGGGCGCGATATCAAGGCTTTCGGTGAGTTTAACAGTCACCTCTTCGAGCGCTACCCTCGTCCCTTCAGCATTGCCAAGCGCATCGTGAAGGGTCTTTTCCAGCGTGTCGGTATCAATATTCAAACCCGTCGCTGAATGGCCTTGAGGGTCCAAATCAATAAGAAGGACCTTTCGTCTTCCGAGCGCTAAACAGGCGGATAAATTGATGGCTGTCGTTGTCTTTCCGCATCCCCCTTTTTGGTTGGCAATTGAAATGACTCTCATTTTTCCCCTCCTTCTTCATCTAATTTTAACCCTCAGACGGTCAGATAAATCAAGGAGTAGCATCAACCAACCCAGGACAGCCCAGATGTGCAGATTTGTGTGGTGGGTAACAAAGCGCTTCAGTACCTAATTCTGCCGGAGGAATGCTATCACAGGATTTGGACGATGTCAACAAAATCATACATTATATGGTATGCGGCTGGAAAAAAGGCACAAGATGTGGTGAGGAGTGGCGAGTGACAAGTGAGGAGTAAGCCGCCTTCGTTAATTATCCTTTCATAGTCTAAACTACAAACTCAAATCACCAACTACGGCGTGCCAAGGGAGTAAGGAGTAAGGAGTAAGGAGTAAGGAGTAAGGAGTTTGTCCTCAGGGAAGGAAGGGAGAAACGGGGAAATGGGGAGACGGGGAAATGGAGAAACGCAGAAACGGGGAAAGGGAGTCGCTTCTTAAGAGAATTCGCCCAATACACGGCTCAAAGATGCACAGAAATCTGTGGGTTCTGCACATTTTGTTGTGCATTTTTTTGCCCCTCGCATCGAAACTGCTCGACTAACTCATTGGAAGTTATGGGTAATTCGTCTCCTGGTGGCCTATGGTACTGTTCTTGCTGCTGGTCTTATCCATAGGGGAGGTGACACAATGTCCGATAGAGAAAAAGCCCAAAAAAGCGACTATAGGGATTTATTATTCAAGCAAGCGGTAGTGGCCGTATACAGATTAGTTGATACCGTGGAGAGATTAGAGGACAGGCTGCAGGAAGTTGAAAGCCGTGTGGATGCACTAACGCTGGATATTAATAAGGAAGTGAGGCCAATTTTCTATTCCTGAGAATTGGCATGTGGCTTAAGGCGCACGGCGTAAGTCAACGCGCGTCGGTTAAGTGGATAACCCCTGTTCTGGGGGTTGCTCACGGAGCATCCCCTCACACTGTACCTACCCTGAGGTTACGCAGACTCGAGATCCATACCCAACCCCCTTGACAACCTCTTCCCCTGTGTGCGATTCACCAATCTTGGTTACCCAATCAAATACATGGAAAGTATTGCCCCTTAAACTTCATTTGGAGGTGTTGCTATGGAGAAATGGACTGATTCGGCTAAAAAGATAAAGGAATATGTCAACCCTGATACCTTTCCGGTTGCGGTGAAGATTCTAGAAGATGAGTCACAAATCCCTGCCAAGGCCAGGAGGCCCCTTCGAGACCTGAAGGTCGTTATGGCGCCATGTCAGGGCTCTGCCATGGCAAGACGCTACGGATGGACAGTTGCCTTCGGCCCTGAGGACGTGGGATGCGCCATTGCGGCTCATACCTATGGCTGGGAAAGGTCAAGTGACGCGACTGGGGCCATCAATTTCCTCACAAAAATGAACTATGTCTCTGACGAAACAGCAGCTGGGGAGGTTCTCAATGCATGGCGAAGTCTGGATATGGGGGACAAACTGGCCGTTGTCTACTCCCCTTTGGAAAGAACAAAGGTGGAGCCGGATGTGGTTCTGGTCCATGTCAATCCAGCCCAGATGATGCGCCTAATACATGGCGCCACATATCAATCTGGTAAGCCAATCCAGAGTCGCTTCTCAGGGAGAGCGGGCTCCTGCACGGATGGTGTCATCGGGGCGTACGTGGACAATGAGGTCAAAGTTGTGATCCCTGGTAATGGTGACAGGGTTTGGGCCACCTGTCAGGATCACGAAGTGCTTATGGCCATTCCAGCAGCCAGACTGGATGAAGTGGTAGAGGGCTTAGAAAAGACGCACCAAAAGGGGATCCGTTATCCTATTCCCACTTATGCACGTTACAGGCCTGAAGTGGCCTTTTCCATACCCCTGTCTGATATCTTCAAACCGGAGCCGTGAAAGGGGGACGCGGGGGGAATAAAGAAACGTAAGGATGGATCTTCGAATAAAGAGGTCATATGGAATTAGAAAGAGACATCACCGGAGAGATCTCCAGATTTGCTGAAACGATTTCCTTTGATGCGCTTCCGGGCACGGTTATCGATGAGACCAAGAGGCTCATCCTTGACTCCATTGGATGTGCCATCGGGGGGGTTATCACAGAGAAGGGCAAGATTGGCATAAGATTTGGTGAGAACTTGTATCAGACGGGAGATACCACCATTCTGGGTCACGCAAAAAATGCCCATCCTTTCTCATCCGCCTTTGCCAACGGGGAGCTGATGAATGCCCTGGACTACGAGTCCCTCCTTGCACCGCCAGAACATCTGACCCCTTATGTCATGCCTGCATGCATTGCCAGTGCCGAAATGAATCATGTTTCAGGTAAGGAACTCATCCTATCCATTGCGATTGCCCATGAAATCACAACGAGGTTGAGTGAATCCCTTGTATTTGGCAACAGATTCAGCGTGGAATTGCCCGACAAGGGGATCGCTCTGGCCTTGCCCACCCCGGGATATGGGATATGCCTGTTTGGCGGCATTGCTGGGGCGGGAAGAGCTATGGGTTTCAATGCTGACATGATCGCCAATGCCATGGGTGTTGGGGGCTTTTCCTGCCCAACACCTATGCTGGCAAAGTTTGCCATGACAGTTCCTGTCTCCATGACCAAGTACCTCTCATCTGGATTGATATCGCAAATAGAGATGATGTCGCTTCTTCTCACCGAGTTGGGTCACACGGGTGATAGGGGTGTGCTGAATAGTGAGTATGGTTTTTTCAGATCTTTTGGTTGTGAGACCTGGATGCCGCAAAAGGTGACTGAGGGATTGGGTAAAGAATGGCGGTTTCCTGCCAGAATCTTTTACAAAACCTACCCCTGTTGCGGCGCTATGCAGAATGTGCTAGGGCACTTCCACCAGATTATCACTGCCAATGACCTCTACCCCGAGCATATCAAAGAGGTCATCGTTGTCATCAACCCCCTTGGTGAACTACCCGCCTGGAAAAATCCGGACGTGCGTTCACACGTGGACGTTCAATTCAATACGGCCTTTCTCTTTTCCCTTATGGCCCACAGGATCGAAATAGGTCCCTTATGGCAGAGTGAGGAAGTCGTGCGCAGTAACAGAATCGCGGAATTTGCCAAAAAGGTCAAAATCCTTACCCATCTTGATAAAGCGTCAGAAGGGAAACCGGATGTTACAGTGGTAACTTCAGATGAGGCGGATCAGAAGATCTATTCAGAGAGGGGTTTATCCATGGCAACAGAGATGTCTGAAAAGGGATTGATCGATAAATTCAAAAGGAACGTTCAGGGGATCACAGGGGAATCAAAAGCGAGTGAGTCCATTGATGTCATTCTGGGATTGGAGGAGCAGGAAGATATCTCAATGCTTATGAAACTCCTGGTCCCATGATAGATCCAAAAGAGAGGGACGCTCAGTTCAGACGACAGAGGACAGCCGCCTTCGCCAAGGCTACGGCGGCCAAGGAAGACAGCCGACGGTTGAAGGGTGGAGTTCTACGACGCCGCTTTTTGGGCTCGTGTAACTCGCCCCTCCAAGGGATATAGAGGACAGAGGACAGAGGACAGCCGCGCAATCTCATAAGGGATTGAAAACAAGGAGATTGGCACGCTCCCAACAGGGAGTTCACAATGAGGAAAAAGGCGCTTTCATAGACAGGAAGGAGTCAATTGGCCATGGATGATATTCTGGAGATCATGAAGACCAGGAGAAGCATTCGAAGGTACAAACAAAAGGATGTCCCGGATGACCTTCTCCACAAGATCATGGAGGCGGGACGCTGGTCCCCGTCCGGTGATAATGCCCAGCCCTGGCGGTTTATTGTTGTCAGAGACCCCGAGGTCAAGAAGGCGATGGGAAAGATTGCCACAGAGGGAAGCGGAAGAAGATTTACGGCCGAGTATTTCACCGGCCACATGCAGGAGCGGTTCAAAGGGCTGAAAGACGAGGAGAAGAAGGCCAGGGTCTTTCAGAAGTTGCGGTCCGGTGCGGTGTCATCTTTTTTGGCCGACGCCCCAGTCGTTATTGTGGTTTGCGCCAAACTGGATGTGTGGGATGTCCCCTACGACGCAGCCATGGCAACACAAAACATGCAGCTCATGGCCCATGCCCTGGGCCTTGGGACCTGTGTTGTCGTGGCCCCAGTCTCGGACATGAGGGATGACATAAAAACAATGGAGCTACTCAATGTTCCTCATGGGTACAAGATCGTGGCACCCCTGGCCATTGGATACCCGGATGAAAGCCCGAATCCAAGGCCCAGGTTGCCGCTCGAGGATATAGTCTTTTACGAGGCGTTCGGTCAAGGGAGGGAAACATGACAGATAGTTCTTATTTTCGAGATATTGTCTCTGCGCTGGAGAAAGCACTCTACTACGAGCGGGGGCGAGGTGCCTATTTCAGGGCAACCATGGTGGGTACGGATTTCATTGATGGCAAGGAAATCAAGGGAGAGACTCCTAAGGAGGTCATCGAGAATTGTGTAAACGTGCTGATTGAAAACAAAATGATAGAGAAGGCGACCAGCACAAAGGACAAAAGCGGAACCTTTTTCACATTCCAAATAGAGGGTTGCGCCCACCTGCCCGTGGAGGCCCGGTTGAAGGAGGAGGGCGTTCCCGCCTTTGTGTGTCCCCCCATAAACATGATCCTGTACAAAATAAGGGAGTTGGTTGACCTTGCCGTTGAGATCGCAGACATCACCGTAAACCAGGAAGAGGGAAGATGTACTGTCAGAGTGGTGGTATTCAAACAAAAGTGAAGCTGAGCAATAGGTGGAAGAGGCTCAGAAAAGGAGGATGTGAGAAATGAAGAAGGTCATTGCCCCGAAAAAGGTGCACCGCCCCTTTGGCTATGCACACGCTATTCAGATTGACAAGACACTCTACATCTCCGGGCAAATACCCCTGGACATGGACATGAATGTGGTGGGAAAGAATGATATGGCCGCTCAGACCGAGCAGGTCTATGGGAATCTGAAAAAGGTCCTTGAGGATGCGGGCGGGGCCATGACGAATATCGTCATGCTCAATATCTATTGCACGGACATAGAGCGCTTTGACAAGGAAACACGTGGCTTGAGAAAGAAATATTTCGGGGATTATTATCCTGCGGTTACCGCTGTGGAGGTAAAGCGCTTGTATCGCCCTGACTTCATGATAGAGGTTGAGGCTGTGGCCGTGCTCGATACTGAGTAGTCCTTCGTACCTTCTGAATGAATCCTGAGAAAAGGGGTCAAGTTGCGGTGGAAAATGAAGCAAGAATACGTGTATCTAGAGCGTTGAGGATTGTGGGGATAATTGGCGTCATGCTGGGAATGGCTACCGTCATTGTATCTGCGTTTCTTTATGCCCAAGAGCATGACTTCTCCATATTTAATACGTATTTAAGCGACATAGGAAATACGGCAGAATGGCCTCAAGTGGTGTTTAATTCCGGCATGTTAATCGCCGCCCCTGTGCGGTATCTGTTCCTTGTGCTCATCGTCTTTCAACTCAGACATGTGGGCGCAGGAAGGCGCTTCAGCCTTTTCGCATTAACCATAGGGGCTCTGGTCGTGGTTGGAAGTATAGGCATGTCAGCGGTTCCCTATTCACGTAGCCTGGCAATCCATAAAATGTCTGCGCTGCTCTACTTCTTCGGGGTCGTTATCCTTCAGAGCCTGATCGGCGTACAAGAGTGGCGATGCAGATTACCTGCCGTGCTACCGATCTCAAGTGTGACTGTTGTGGCTATTTACCTTGTATTTGCTGTTTTATTATCGCTGGTTGGAAAGGTGGAGGGCCTTACCAGAAACACGCCTGTGATTTGGGAGTGGCTGGCGTTTTGCTCCTTGATGTTCTGGCTCATTGTGCACGCAACCGTGCTTGGAAATGTGGGGACAGAGCGGGACCACATGTCGCCTAAATGACGGGAGATCCATTTGTAAATCAGTGAAGTCGGATTCTAGAGCACCATGTTGAATGCCTAATTTCATCACCCGCCAAAGCACGGCGCCTATTTCTATTTGAACGCCGGTAGGCCTGGAAATCCGGAGGACCGGTTGTGCCCACGCTTGCCCAGGGATGCGTTTGCTGCACAGGGTTTTCATGGACAGATCTTGATGATCATTCCGTACATTTATGTCAGTCTTGTCACTTTCCAAGACAGCGCATTTTATTTGACATACCCCAGCTTCCACAATCACCTAATTCGCAAGCGCGTTCCCAATCGGAACAAGCCTTTTTCATATTCCCTTTCGCATCATGGGCAACCCCCCGACTGCGATATGCCTTGGCATATTTAGGGTTTATCTCTATGGCCTTTGTGCAATCCGAGATAGCTCTGTCATATTGGTCTATGTCAGTGTAGGCAAGCCCCCGGCTGTAATAAGCCCTAGCAAACTGAGGATCTATCTCTATAGCCTTGGTGAAATCAGATATGGCCAAGTCATACTTGCCCTTGCTAGCATAGGCGAGTCCCCGATAGCGGTGAGAATTAGCATATCTCGGATCTATCTCTATGGCTTTGCTAAAATCGGCGATTGTCTCAGCCCATTGCCCTTTGAATCTGTACGTGATTCCACGGCTAATGTAAGCCCTAACATATAGGGGGTTTATTTCTATGGCTTTGTTGTGATCAGAAATGGCTCGATCATACTGGCCTTTCCAGCGGTAGGCTTTTCCCCGATTGTTGTAGGCAATAGCAAACGCCGGTTTTTTCTCTATGGCTTTGTTAAACTCGGAGATTGCCTCAGGTAATTCTCTTCTCAGGCTGTGGGCTACTCCCTTGAAAAAGTGCACAGCTGTGTCGGTCTCCGTTTTATCCTCATTTACGTCTTGAATTACTTCCAAGCTCTCTTTTGCGGGTGTAAAGTACGCGTTAGCTTTCAGGGCCTTTTCGAATTCTTTGTTGGCCTCCTTAAATTTTCCTTGAGCAGCATACTCTGCAGCTATAGCCGAGATTTGCTTAGGAGTATCGTTGGCGAGGCTAATGCCAACCACTAAAAATAACACAATTACGAGCAACCCACTGATTCTTCCTAGCATTTTCATAACATCCTCATTTGGTTAGGCGGTTTGTTAGATCAGACTTTGAACGCCCAACAATACGGATATGTCCCATTAGGAGCAAAGTCGGCACATTTTGAGCTGTATACGTATTGCCTCCTAATTTCCAAATGGAATATTCAGCTCAGTCAAAAGCCAGGGAAAAATATCTGCAGGGCACTTATAGAAGAAGAGATCTTTGAATGGA